>CAZEIB010000157.1:0-5692 GCA_964511785.1 uncultured Oscillospiraceae bacterium | reverse complement strand
GACACCATTTTAAAGTATGGGGCTTTTAGCCACGTGGAAAACAAAACCATACAAGGGAATGGCCTTACCGTTATTAACTTATACGCCAACCGTAAAACCTATACCTATACTTTTGATTTAGGAACCAGCTTATTCTATGAGAGATATATGGAAGTCAATGGGAAAACCTATTATAATAAGAGCAGTTCTGAAAAATACAGCATTCAAGTTAAATATGAAATGGATATTACCAATATTTTTCCTGTGCAAGGGGTTCCTTCCCTTTTTAAGTTTTCTACGGGCTTTCAGAGTTGGGCACCCTCCGACATGGTAGAAACTAGGAATATTGTTAGTATTCGTAAAAGTGTAGATAGTAGTTTGTTAAGTAAAGATGGTCAACGGGCTAACTATACTTTTACAGCAAATTGGCAGGCAGGTTATTCCAAATATGATTATCGCTACTTTGTTGAAGTGTTAACTGATGAACCTATGCCTTTGCCGGATAAAAGAATTGACAGAAGTGGAAAAACTTATAAATTAATGACAGAATATAACCAAACCGTATCGGCAAATTTAAGTCAAAAAAATATAAACGGACTTAGTAAAGTAAATACTAGTTGGAAGGAGAGTGGTTGGTTCGGTGAAACGTATCAATGGGAAGGCTATGACATTAAAAAAGGGACTTTTTCAAAAAACAATAGCACAAATGCAGAATACCGTTGTTTTTTTTACACACGTACAAACTACAAATTAAAGTTTGATTTAATGGCAACAGATGTAAAAAATCCAGGGGAATTTTCAGAAAAAAATGTAGCTTTTGAAGAGCCTTTAAAAAATTATAAACCTAAAACAGACCCTGTAAGAGATAACTTTACCTTTACAGGTTGGTATAGAGACAGTGACTATAAAGAAATATTTGATTTTGAAAACCTTGTGATGCCTGTAGGTGGGTTAATTGCTTATGCAAAATGGGAATCGAATGAACATAAAATTACTTTCCTCGATAGAAAAAATGGAGAGGAAGTATGGGTACAGGGGGTTGCCAAAGGCAGTTATGCAATAAATGAAGACCATTACTGGCAGGAAGGTGAAGAAGGCACCTTTGTTCCGGAAAAAGGAAAATTTAAAGGTTGGTATTATGATATCAGTAATTTTTCAACTAAATGGAGCTGGGAAAGAAAAATTTTTAAAGATTATACCTTATATGCCCAGTGGATTACTGATGGCTTTACAGTTACTTACGATTTAGCCGGTGGCAGCGGAACAACACCTATAGACAATAATACCTACGATATGTATACCTCAGCTAGGGTAAAAAATACAAATGCAACTTTAGGTGATAAAATATTCTATGCTTGGAAAGACCAAAATGGCAATCTTTATTATCCATATGACTTGATTAAAATAAGCACTACCGGTTCTGTTAGGTTAACTGCTCAATATGCAAATAAAGATGCCCTATGGACTGTAACCTTTCACCACAACCATAATGATAGCAGTAACAGGACAATTTATGTAATGGAAAGTAACAACATTATTACATTGCCCGCGGCTATATTTACTTCAGAAGATCAAAGTCAATTAATAGGCTGGAGCACTGATCCTAAGGCCCAACCTGGTGGAGGAAATGTTTATCCCTTAGAGCATAAAGGTGTGGTTATTACAAGTAATACCGATTTTTATGGGGTTTGGAGCATAGTAGAACATACTATTACTTTTTTACCCGGAAACCATGGTTCTTTAGATGGAAAGACAATTTTTGCGGAAATTGAAAATGGAAAACTGTGGAGTGAAGTGTTTGACGGTGTGGCTAGGGAAATACCTACAGTAAATGCATATGAAGGCTATTATTTTGCAGGTTGGCAACCTGCTTTACCCGGCGCAGAAGAAGCTATTACAGATAATATGACCTTTACTGCAACCTACCAACAAGTACAAACCCTTAAACTTACAGCAAATAGTAAAACCCTTCCTTACAACGGCATGGAGCAAGAAGTAAAGGGTTTTACCAGCACCATAGAAGGCTTAACCTTCAAAACCACAAAAGACGAAGAATTAGTTGCTTTTGCTAAAATGAAAGATGCCGGAACAATGAATTCGACATTTAATGAAATTGCAACGAATATTAAAATTTATCAAAACGAACAAGAAGTAACAGAGCAATATACCGTTACCTTAGTACCAGGAACCTTCACCATTACAAAGGCAGAGTTAAGGGTAACAGCAGATAATAAAGAAATTGCCTTTGGAGCAGAGCCACCCCTTCCTTATAGCTATACAATAGATGGCTTTAAAAGAGGAGACGATACAAATGTGGTAGAAGGAACCCCCCTCTTATCCAGTAGCTATCAAAAGGGAAATGCTGCAGGAAAATATGATATTGAAGTGAATGTTGAAAAACTTACCAGTGACAACTACAAATTTACAGGAGTTAAGGGTATATTGACAGTAGGGAAAATAACCTTGGACTTAGAAGCTGTTGCCAGCCTTGGGAACAAAGAAAAAGTCTATGGGGAAGTAGACCCGACCTTGAAAGATGCCTTTAACTGGAAGAATTTACCTGCTGGAATAACAGCAGATATGTTTGAAGTAAGTGTTAGCCGTGTCCAAGGAGAGAATGTAGGGACTTATGAAATGACGGCTACTGTGAAAGTACAAGAAACATATGCGAAGAATATTAACCTAACAGGAAGCCTAAAGGCTACCTTCACCATTACAAAGGCAGAAATAAATGTTTATCTTGACCCCATTAAGTTATCTTTTAGAGATCCTGTTCCTTGCCCTGAAGATTATCCACCTACAATAGAAGGGCTAGTGAAAAATGATAAATTAGGAATTGACGATCTTCACTTGAAAGATGAGATAGCCGTTACCTATAAAACAGATTATTACCCGGGGGCACCAGTAAAAGAAGGCGGTTACTGCATTGATATTCAAGCCTCTTTCTTGGAAAAACTGCAAACACGTTCACTTTTCTTTTTCAATGAGAATAAAAATGTTGATCCAAAGGATAACTACCTTATTAAAGCTAAGGATGCCAATTTAGTTAATGTAGCCCCTAAGGATATTACTATTGGCAAAGATGTAAAATTAGAAAAGAGTAGTTATCAAAAAATTTACTCTCAAAAAGATCCGGAATACAAACTTGTTTGGAATGAGGATTTGGCAGCAATAGAAAAAGATTTTACAGTTACTTTTACACGAGAACTTGGTGAAACTGTAGGGACCTATGCCATTAAGGTAGAGGTGAAACCAGTTGCCATAATGGAAGGAAACTATAACCTCATTTTGGATGAACAAGGAATGAAAGCAGTACTGGCAATTACGCCTCTACCGGTATTAATTGAAGCGGGGAACAATAAAAAAGGTTACGGAGAAGCAGAAGTAATACCTGTTGCACAATCAACAGTAACCTATACCAAAGTTAGCAATCCTATAGAAAACTTTGTAAAAGAGAAGTTGATTTTCACCTTGGAGCGAGATGGAGGAGAAGAGGCGAAAAAATATCCTATTAAAATTCGTTACCAAGAAAGGGAGAATTTGAACTATCAAATTAGCACTAAAGAAGGAGCATTCACCATTCTTCCCGGACTGCTTACAGTGAAAGCAACTAGTTTCTCTATTTATGAAGGAGATCCGCTACCAGCTTTAACCTATACTTTTGAAGGATTCCAACGAGGAGAAAGCGTTGAAACTGTTCTTGAAGGAGCACCGAATATAGCAACAAGTTACACAAAAGATAGCCCTAAAGGAACCTATCCAATTACCCTTGAACAGGGCACCTTGAAAAACATTGGTAATGAAAACTATACGTTTTTATTGAAAAATGGTGATATTACCGTTGCCGAAAAAACTGTAACGCCCACACCAAAACCTACAGAAGAGCCAAAGCCCACAGAAGAACCAAAACCTACAGAAGAGCCAAAGCCCACAGAAGAACCAAAACCTACAGAAGAGCCAAAGCCCACAGAAAAACCAAAACCTACTACACCAAGTGTAGAGAATTTGCCCAAAACAGGAGACAGTAGCTTACTTATATTGTGGATCATGCTACTTGTTGCTGCTGGGAGTGGAGTGGTTTTAGTCTTATTCTTACGTAAACGCCACGGAAGAAAAAGCAGATAAAAAGTACAATCAAAAAACAATAAACTAACAACCAAAGAGCTGGGCTTCTTATAGTGAAGCCTGGCTCTTTGCTATTTTTGACGGGGACGGGTAAAAAAATAATTATCAATACACTGTATAAATATATCTTGATAAAATAAAAGCTAGCTCATTGAAAATTAATGAGCTAGCCTTTTACTATTTTATTGTATTTTGTTTACAGGTTGAGTATAAAGAGTTTTTATAACATAAATTCTTCAAATTCTTTAAAGCTTCCTGTGCCCTGTAGCACAATTCTATCATCTTGATAAAATGTAGGAACGCTGCTTACTCTTCGTTTTGCAGCAAGAGCGATGTCTGAGGCCACATTTTGCTTCATCTCTTCTTTTTGGCGCTGGAACTCGTTTACATTGAGAAACAAGTTGTTTAGAACCCTTTCTATAAAGGCAAAGTCATAAAAATTTTCACCTTGTTCAAAATGCCCAGACATTACCTTTCGAAAGTATTCTGCTTGTTTGCCTTGTAGTGTTGCGTACTGCAATCCCATATGAGCATGTATAGAGTTTACAGAAATAATGGTGTCAACGTCATAATTCAGGCCAATAGTAGCTGCAACCCTGCCAATGCCATTATTAAAAAAATCTCGGTATTCATCAATACTTTTCATACCGGAGGCTTTAAAACGGTTGGTAATATAGCTGGTTTGCGAATTATCATCATTTGGCTGCAACTGAAAACTTCTAAAGCGTACTGTAGTTAAGGGGGTATTGGTATTTTCAAGAAATTGAATCATTCTCTCTCCGCCAATATAAGAAAAGGGACAGGAGAAATCAATGTGGATTTCAATGTTTTTCATAAGAGTTATCTCCTTTATAGGATGCTTCATTCATAATTAAATGTAGTTTATACTTATTTTGTGATCTAATGTTTTTTCTTCAATCGTCTCTAAAGGATAACCGATTGCTATGCTGCATCGAGGGCTAAAGTCCTTGCTAATACCACACATTTCTTTTAATTCCTTATCAGCCCCTATGGCAAGAGCGGCTCCCCAGATGATACAGCTACCAATTCCTAAATCGGCCGCAGACAGCATCATATTTTCTAGAACGGTTGCTGAATTGAAATAATCAACACCTGAACTGGTTGGTGGCTGTGAGGATACGACAACAAGCATGGGTGCCCCATAAATTGGATCAACATTCAAGCCCATTGTTTTTTCGCAGATTCAGATATTTTTCTTAGAATCTCTTTCGTTTGTATTACTGTGATATGTAGTCCAGCATAATTGCCCCGCCCAACGGAGCAGCGTTTCTTGCTAATAAAATTTTTTTCCAGCTCTGAGTAGAAATCTGCTCTGGCTTATAAGTTCGTATCGAACTTCTTTTTGTTATGGCTTGCATAGTTTCCAAATAAATCATCCCCTTTTTATTTAGTATAACACATGATTAATAAATTTTTTGACAATATTCTTTTTGAAGGGTTTATGGTATGTACTTTGCAGAATATGATTTTTTAAAATAGAGATTTCATGGAATTAAGTTGGTTTTAATCTATTGATATTGGCCAAAAAAGTGGACAAAGAGAGTTTAACAATAGAGAATAGGAGAAA
>CAZEIB010000156.1:0-5694 GCA_964511785.1 uncultured Oscillospiraceae bacterium | reverse complement strand
GGGCAAACAAAAAACCACCTGCTGACAAAAATCATTTTATCAATAGATGGTATTTTATTTGGTGCGATCGACGGGAATCGAACCCGTACCCTCTCGGACACGCCCCTCAAACGTGCGCGTATGCCAGTTCCGCCACGATCGCAAGTATGTATTTTTGCATATTTTAGTATAAAGGGGAAACCCTCTTCTGTCAATGGGAAGAGGGTTCTTCTATAGATGATTTTGGAAGACTGTCAATGAAGCCTGTGAATTAGAAAAACTTAAGTGGCTTGTGATAAAAAGACGAATGAGCTTCCAAATTGAGAGAAAGTTGTTTTACTTAAAGCTAATTGTTTTAGTTTAATTTTTATAAATAACATAGGGGTTGCCAAAATTAAGAGGAATTGATAATCTACTTAAAAGGAAGGTGGATGAAATATATTTCGGATACTTATTGTTTTTCAAATTGCTTTTTGAAAGAAAAAATGCCATCAAGTAAACATACTTGTAGCGAATAACGAGATAAGGAGAGAATTCAGCATGCCTTTATTGTCAATAATCATGCCTGCCTACAATGAGGAAGAATCTTTGGAACACATACTACCAACTTTACATCAAGTACTAGACCCTGAACAAATTGATTTTGAGGTTGTTTTTGTGGATGATGGATCTACGGATTTGACTTTTGAAAAAATAATGAATGAGAGCACCCTTAGAAATAATGTCAAAGGCTATCGTTTTAGTAGGAATTTTGGAAAAGAAGCTGCTATCTGGGCTGGTTTACATAAAGCAGAAGGAGATTGTTGCATTGTAATGGACTCTGATCTCCAGCACCCTCCAGGAACTCTTCCCAAAATGTATCGGCTATGGGAGGAAGGTTATGAAATTGTTGAAGGAATTAAAAGCAATCGGGGTAAAGAAAATTTTATATACAAATTTTTTTCAAATGTCTTTTATTCAGTGATTTCTTTTTTGTCTGGATTAGATATGCGAACCTCTTCTGATTTTAAACTTTTAGATAAGCGAGTAGTTGACGAATTAATCCAATTTCAAGAACGAAATACTTTTTTTAGGGGATTGTCTTTTTGGGTTGGCTTTCGTAGCACCAAACTAGAGTATTCTGTAGCTCCGAGAAATTTCGGAAAAACAAAGTGGAGTTTTTTTACCTTGGCTAAATATGCAATAAATAATATAATAAGTTTTACAACTTCCCCCTTACAGTTAGTCACTTTTTTAGGTGCTTTTTTAATTGTTATTTCCATCATATTAGGAGTTCAAACCTTGGTTCGCTTCTTTTTGGGACGTTCGCTTGAAGGGTTTCCAACAATGATTCTTTTACTATTGTTTATTGGAGGTAGTATTATGATTAGTCTTGGAATTATTGGCCTGTATATTTCAAAAATATACGAAGAGGTAAAGAAAAGACCACATTTTATTATTAGAGAATCTACTGAAAGTGAAAACACATCAATTCGCAAAAAATTAAATTAGCCTTGATAACTCAGCATAGAGAAAAAATCAGCCCAATTAAAGAAACAAAAGATTGTTAAAGCAATTATTTAAAAATCTGATTTCTGCATACTTTAGAGAAAAGGAGAAAATATGAGTGAGGAAAATAGTAATGGATTTAGATGAAAAGAAAAGAAAAATATTTTTATTTATGCTTATTAGTGTTTTTTCATTTCTTTTTTATATTGCATATCTTCCTATGCATTACTCTGTTGACACATGGACTGTTAAATATGAATTTTTACAATTTGATAAATGGGAAAATATGAACTTTGAAGTGTTCTATAGCTTTGGAGAAATATCTTTTATCAATGGTCGATTTTTAAGAGGGTTATTAATCGCTGTTTTTGCATTGCTACGCATTTCCCATATTCTTGCAAGTCCTTTAGCTAATTTTGTGGGTGTCTTTTTTATTGGAGCCTCCTTCTATTTTTCTTATCAAACGTTGCTGGAAAAGAAAAAAGGAAAAGATAATTTGTTGCTTTTTACTGTAACTGCAATCATGTTTTTAAATCCCTATTTGGTTGATTGGCTTCAATTTACAGAATGTGGGTTCTTTTATCCGATGGGGATGTTTTTTGCTATCCTTGCCTCTCGTCTACTATATCAATCTGAAAAAAAATGGAAAGGAATACTCCTTGCTCTTTTCTTTTTATCCCTTTCTGCAGGATTGTATCAAATGAATCTTCAATATTTTGTATGGCTTTCCCTTGCTCAGGCTACTATTGATAGTTTTGAAAATAAAGATTCAAAAGGAATAAGTTTTGTTATATATATAAAAAATATTGTATTGGCACTTGTTATTTATGTTGGCGTGAGTATAGAACAGCTTTTTTTAACAACAGCCTCTTCTTCAAGGCTTTTAGAGAGTGGAGAATTTTTAAACAATTTACAAGTGGTAATTAAGGGACAGGTTAATATTTTTAAAATGTCTCCTTATACCGGTAGTAAATTAGGATATTTTTTTTCGTTTTTATTGGTTGCCCTTTTAGTTATTGTATTTATAATGGTTTCATTTAATAAAAAAAAGAAAAAAGAAAAAATATTTTTAGTTATAATTACTATTTTAAATCTCATAGGATTATATTTATCTATTATGATTCCAATTGTTATTACGGAAGCTTGGATGCCTGGGAGGGTGTTGGTAGGTATTTGGGGTCTCTTTCTTTTTCCTGTACTTACTTTTACAGAAAAAAGCTTTATTCCTCTTCGTAAGAAAAAGTGGGTGAACCAAATCGTTGTTGGGGCATTTTCCATTCTTTTAATGCTTAACTTTTATCAAGTTACTAAAATAGGTACGGACTTACAAAAAGTAAATAGCTTAGATCGGGAAAATGCGAAACAGATACAACAAGTAGTTGACTCCTACCAAAAGGATACGGGAAAGTCAGTAAGCAAAGTTGCTTTTGCTAATGATAAGAATATCCGCTGGGGTTACGATGGCATTTTTACATTTGCTGAAACAAATATTAAAGCTTGGGCTGTTGATTGGACACGATTATCTTTATTGAACTTGTCGACTGGAAATAATTATATTCGTGTGGATTTTCCAAAGGAGATTTTCACTGAATATTTTTATGATAAAGACTGGAGTTACTTTAGCAGTGATCAAATCTATATTGAAGAAGATACTGCATATATTGTTTCTTATTAATTTACTTAACAAAAGGGAAAGATTCATTCTATATAGTAGATTATGCCAAGAAAAGAGAATGACGTAAAAAACAGAGATAGAAAACTAAATGAATTTGTTTACCAAAGTAGGCAATCAGATGAGAAATGCACCGTCAAACAGGGAATAGAGAATAATTCTTTTTTATAAACTTTAGTAGTAACGAAATAAAGGACTTTTGTTAACGTATTTTTAAAATAAAAGTTCTTTTATTTTGCTTGTTTTTTGAAACTGGAGTGGGGGATTCAATAGGTGTTTTATCTTTTTTCACTACTATAGAGGAAGCGATATCACTTATGGATGAGAAAAGGAAAAAAGATTTTCAGGTAGAAAAATCTTTTAAAAGAGCAGATGGAAATTGAAGCCATGAAGAAAGATTAAATAAAAAATGGTAATACATTGTTCATATAATAGTGCTATACTAACATTAGATTTATTGAAAACAAGGAGGAAATAAAATGAAAATGAAAAAAAGAGCCTCTTTAGTGGTGGCGTTAGCAATCGTTATGATTTTGAGTACTACAGTTTTTGCCCAAGAAACAGAAAAGGGACTAAGGCTGGAGGGCAGAGTGGAAGGGAAAAATACCATAGCTTTGTTTTCTCCTGGCAATGGAGTAGTAGAAGAGGTTTACTTTCAAATAGGAGACAGGGTGGAAGAGGGAGAGGTTTTATTACAGTTAAAAACCCAAAAAACTTATGCACCTTGGAATGGAACAGTGCAAGGAGTGAAAGGGACAATAGGACAGGACCTTCAAGACGTATTGAACCGATATGGTGCAATACTTTTTATAAACCCTCAGGAAAAAATGGTGATAGAAGGGACAACAGCCCAAGGTTATAACGAAGAAGAAAATAAGATTATTAACCCTGGGGAGAAAGTATATTTATTAAGTACGGCCACCAAAGATCGAAAAGCAACAGGTACCATTACAGCAGTAGAAGGAAATGGATATAAAGTAGAAGTAAATCAAGAAGAAAACAGTTTAAACTTAAATGAGCGGGTAGGAATTTACCGCAGAGATGACCACGATGGCAAAAGTAGAATAGGTTACGGATTAACAGCCAGAAACCCTCTTATTCCCATAGAAGGAAGTGGAAATTTAGTAGCTTTACATGTGGAAGAAGGGCAAGAAGTAAAACAAGGAGATTTACTTTTTGAAACTTTACCCACAACGATAAATGGAGGACGGATAATCAGCAATGAGGTGATTAGCCCTAAAAAGGGAATTATTACGAATGTTTTAACTCCCCAAGGAACCAGTGTTATTTTAGATCAACTTTTACTAATTCTTGTAGAAGAAGAGGAACTAGAGGTGACAGCAACAGTAGGAGAAAGTGATTATGCAAAAGTTCAACAAGGGGATACTGTTGCCCTTACCTTTGAAGGCTATGATGAGGAGAAACCCGTATCCGGGACAATATCCTCGGTAGCGGCTTTTAGTGTAACGGAAAAAGGAGAAAAAGAATATACGGTGAAAATTGACTTTTCTACGAACTTATCCTTACCTTTAGGAATAGAAGCCACAGCAGTAATACAGCCTTAATGAACCATAACAAAGAAAAAGGAGAAAAGTATGGGAAATATAAATAGTACATATACGTTACGAAATGGTGTGACCATTCCAAAAATTGCTTTTGGAACTTGGCAATTAGAAGAAGGAAAAACAGCCTACGATGCTGTAAGCAAGGCTTTAGAATTAGGATATAGACATATTGACACAGCTGCTATTTACGGAAATGAAAAATCTGTTGGAAAAGCTATTAAAAGTAGCGGCATTAAACGAGAAGAATTGTTTATTACGACAAAGCTATGGAACACAGAACACAGCTACGGAAAAGCTTTAGCTGCCTTTGAAAGCTCTATTGAAAAACTGGCTCTTGAACAGTTGGATTTATATTTGGTGCATTGGCCTAACCCCCCTTATGTAAGAGATCGTTTTGAAGAAACCACGAAAGAGACTTGGTCCGCTATGGAAAAACTATATCAAAATAACAAAGTACGTGCCATAGGGGTGAGCAATTATTTACCTTGGCATTTAGAAGTGCTTTTAAAAAACGCCACCATTGATCCAATGGTAAACCAAATATGTGTTTATCCCGGTTTAGTAGACGAGAAAACCATTGCCTTTAGTGAAAAAGAAGGGATGTTAATAGAAGCCTACAGCCCTCTTGGAAGAGGAGCAGTTCTTGAAGCAACAGAAATAAGAGAAATTGCAGAAAAATACGGAAAGTCTCCTGCTCAAGTAGCTTTAAGATGGAGTTTAGATAAGGGCTATTTACCTTTGCCAAAATCTGCAACTCCAAATCGTATTGAAGAGAACATGGAAATATTTGATTTTTCTTTAACCCAAGAAGAAATCAATAAATTAACGACAATGAAAAATTATGGGAACCCTCCTCAAAATCCTGATTTAACAGATTTTTAAAATCAAAAAGTAAATAAGCTGGCAGATGCCAAAAGCCCCTAGAAATTTTCTAGGGGCTTATAAATTTTAAAAGATAGAATCTTACAAAGGTTTCACCGGAATACAAAT
>CAZEIB010000155.1:0-5715 GCA_964511785.1 uncultured Oscillospiraceae bacterium | reverse complement strand
TAAGAAACAAATAAAGAAACAGTCCACGAGAAATCATTCCGTGGACTGTTTCTTTTCTTCTTTTACTAAAGTTTAATAAGGAAAAAAAGAAAGAATTATTTTCTTTCTTCTAAAGCTGCATTTTCTCCTGCAATTTGGCCAAAAACAATAATGTCCGTTAGGGCATTACCCCCTAAGCGATTGCCGGCATGAATGCCTCCTGCAACTTCTCCTGCAGCATATAAACCTGGAATAACATCCCCGCTTTCATTCAAAGCTTGAGCCATTGCGTTAATTTGAACGCCGCCCATAGTATGGTGAATAGAAGGGGTACGAATGGTGGCATAAAAAGGAGCTTGGTCAAGGGCTTTCCCTAATTTAGTTTTATTAAAATCTTCATCGCTGCCACTTTGGGTAAACTGATTATAACGGGATATTTCTGCTACAAAAACTTCTGGGTCACAACCCATTTGCAAGGCTAAATCTTCTAAGGTATCGGCTTTTAAAACACTACCCTCTGCAATTAAGGTGTCAATATCGTTACCCCAACCGTTTTTATCCCCGGGTTTTGGGTCGCCGGCAGTTACTTGGTCACAAATAATATAGAAAATACCATCTTTTTGCTCAAGGGCGGCCTTAGCCATAACATCTCTGCTTTCGTATTCGGAAACGAAACGTTTTCCCTCCTGATTTACAAATACTTGAGACTCTGCACTACCCCAAACACCCCCACCTAAAGAACCGGTAACTGGTTGAGAACTGGGCATTAATTGAATATAGCCCATCCCTGTTAAATTGGCTCCTGCTTCTTTAGCCATAGTAATCCCATCTCCTGTAGAGAGGGTGGTGTTGGTTGTAGGCATTTCTTCGCTTAAAACGCCCCAATAGTTATCATACTCCATAGCCATTTTAGGGTTAGCACCAAAACCACCTGTTGCTAAAACAATGCCTTTAACAGCGTGAATGGTTACAGGGGTGCCATCACTTTGAAAGGCTTTTACCCCTACTGCGCGGCCATTTTCCATGATAATGCTTTCTCCCCTGGTGTTTAACATTACTTTAGCACCATTTTGCTCACTGGCTTTTAAAAGAGGATCGATAAATCCATGTCCTACACTGGCTTCCAAGCTATGGGTTCTAGGCCATAAAGCTCCTAAAACGGTATAAATATTATTTGAAATGGTAAGATTGTCTTGTTTGGCTACCCACTCTAAAGAAGGTAAGGCATTTTCAGTTAAAGTGTTTATCAACTCAAAGTTTCCATAAACCTCACTTCCATCAAGGCCTGTGCGTCTACCGCCGATGTAAGTGTGATAAATATGAAGTTCAATAGAATCAAACATTCCTTCTTGATTTGATGACAAATAAGCTTCAATTTGTTCTTGCAAGGTATTTAAAGTGTCACGATATTCTTCTGCAAAGGTATCAGGGTTGATTTCTAAAATTTGCTTAAGCTCATTTATTTGAGAATCATCTGTTGCCAGTTCTTCTTGACGCTGAGGATCTACAGCATTATAGGCTCCCCCTGCACGAAGGGTGTTTCCTCCTACAGCAGCCCCTTTTTCAAGTATTATAACACTAGCACCTAATTCGCTAGCTTTAGCAGCTGCAGCAAGGCCTGCGCCACCTGCGCCAACCACTACCACATCAACGGTTTCCTCAATGGGTTCTCCCGCTTCTTTAGTAGCAACTTCTTTCGTTTTTAAAGCTTGTACATTACCGCCCGCTTGGGTAACAGCATCGGCAACGGCAGCTAATACAGCTTGGCTGGTTACGGTAGCGCCACTAACAGCATCAATATTTAAGGATTGGTTTTCTATAATTAGCTTTGGGAAATTTTCCAGTACAGGGGTGGCTATGCCGGCTGTTTCGCTATGGTCACCAATGGTAATAGCAATAATAGCTTTTTCATCAACTTCCACAGTTAAGGTTAATTTGTCGTTATGCCCTTGTACTGTAGCGGTATAGCTCCCCGGGGTATAATTTCCCTGGGCCGTTGCTACACTTGTAAAGGTAAGTGCCATCAACAAGGCAAGCAGTAAACTGAAACATCTTCTTTTCACAGTTGGGTCCCTCTTTCTTTGTACTTATAAAAGTTGCTAAAGCCTCTTTTATAAGGTAATATGATATGAAAAAATTATGTCACATCGTTAGTTAAAAAACAAACAACTTTTAGTTTGGATGGTTCAACTTTAATTTGAGGAGAGAAAAAAGATGAATTTTAAGCAATTATACTATTTTGTAGAAACTTGTAAGTATATGAATTATTCAGTTACAGCAGACCATATTTTTGTAACCCCCCAGGGAATTAGTAAGGCCATTAAAACTTTGGAGAAAGATTTAGGACAACAATTGTTTTATGTTCAAAAAAACAATCTTTTTTTAACAGATTTCGGAAGCTTTTTTTTAGAAAAAGCCCAACATTTACTCCATGAATATGAACAAATGCGTCAAGAAATTTCTAAAGAAATAAAAAAATATCAAGGTTTTTTACGTATCGGCATCCCATCTTCTGCCAAAAATCTTTTATCATCGGATTTTATTTGCGATTTCTTGGTCTCTTTTCCTGAGGTGAAGATGGAAATCGTTCAAAGCTCCCCTTCTGTTTTAGAACAGGGAATACTCTCACACAGTTTAGATGTGGCAATAGGGGTTCTTCCTTCAGATCATTTAAGCGAATTTGACTCTACCCTAATTGTAAAAAGCGGTATCAGCATTATTGCTAACAAAGGGGATCCATTGCTTTCTAAAAAAGAAATTACATTAAAAGACTTAAAAAACCGTATGCTTAGCTTACCTAGTGATATGACGAAAATTGAAGAGGCGATTTTACAATATAGTGAAAAAGAAAACTTAGAAATTCAAATGAAAGTTAAATCACCTTTCATTGATTTAAACCGCTCCTACCTTCACAGAACAGACAGTGTAGGCATTAATGCCACCTTTGGACTAGATACTTTTCCCTTTACAGATAAAGTGGATCATCGGCCTATTCATTCTAAAGAAAACCTTGAATGGGGCTTACATATATTTACCTTGAAAAACAAATTACACCACCCATGGGTTAAACTTTTTACTCAAAGTTTTTTGGAGAATATCCATAAAAAAGGAATTCCTATTTACTAAAAAACCTGCGCCAACATTTAGGTAAAGAAAACTTGTATAATACTTTATTGATTCGTAGGCGGATAAGGAAAAACTATTCTTCCATGGATGCAGGCAACGGTCTTTCCTGTTTTTTCCTTTTAAAGCTAGTAATTACTGTAATAAGGCTGCCTAAAATAACAGTAAAATAGAAAGTGAAAAAACGCCACACTAAAAGGGCTAAACCAATTTCTCCTTCAGGGAAAATTCCTTTATAATAAAGATAAAACCCTCCCTCTTGGGCACCGGAGCCACCAGGTAAAGGCATATAGCTGGCAGATAAAAAAACCATATAGGATATTAAAATAATTTGATACCAAGGAATGCCCCTTAGTCCAAAGGCTTTATATACCCCATAGGCAATAGCCATGTAAAAAAACATTTGCAATGTTCCGCAAAGAGCCTGTTCAAACATAATACGTGGGCTGGAAAAAGCATGAGCAGCACTTTGGTGAAAACCTTCAAGGGTTTTGTAGGTTTTTTCTTGGGCTTTTTCAAAATTTTTGATAAGACGAAGTTTTTGCCCTAACCGAAGGAGAAAGGTGAAAAATTTTTTAATGGATTTTTCGTTGACTACAGCCAATATTAAAACAGGAACAACAGCTGCGTTAATGGTAATACCTACAAGAATAATCCCCTTAACCCCACCTAATTGTTGATTAAAAAAAGAACGATTAAAAAACCACAATACAAAGGTTACAACAAGGGTTCCTAGCTGGGTAAAAAAAAGTTTAATTGAAAGGGCAGATGTGGCTACCCCAATAGGAACATGATATTTATTCATATAGTATATTTGCATAGGTTGCCCACCTGAGGCACCGGGGGTAATATTACTATAGTAAGCACCTATAATGGCAGTACGCAAGGTACAAAAATAGGAGATCTTTTGCTTTTCTCTACATAAATACAAGTATGTTCCCAAAGCGTCCATGGCAAAATAGGCAAATAAACATAAAAAACATACCGCAATCCATTTAAGTTTTACTTTACTAAAAACTTGAACAATGTTGCTGAATTCGTTATTAGAAAAAACAATAAACAATAAAATTCCAAGGGTTAACACAATAAAACCAATACTTAAAAATCTTTTTGTAGATTCTTTCATTCAATAATCTCCTATTTGATACTTCCTGCTAAAAACAGGCGGTATCATTATAGCCTTTATAGATGAAGTTATGCAAGAAAATACAGGTTAAAAGATGATGAGAAAGAAAAGCCTAGTTATGTACACAAGAGATAAGAAGAGAGAAGTGTATGGGTATAATCCATAGATGTCATAAAAGGCAAAACAGATCACTAATGTGATAAACTGAATCTAGGAAGAAATAATAAATGCATCAAGTGTTTAAAACACCGTTGGTAGAATTTTTTATTGTTCTAACCAAAAATGGTAGAGCGTTGGGATTATAAAGAAAGTTATGGTGTTTTAAACGCGTTGTTCAGAGTTTGAAGGGCTGTAAAAAATAAAAAAGAAAGTAAGGAGAAAGATAAAAAGCTACAAGCATGCTTAATCTCCGGGTCAAAAGCTACAGTTAGATATAACATCCCCTGAAAAATATGCTACAGATAGCCGAAATCATTACCTATTTATGAGTTCACAAGGTGGATTTTTCAAAAAATATATGCTGAACATAGTACCTTCAGCACCAAGAACCTCTTGGTCAAACCGGTCAAATCACCACTATTTCCCATTCATAAAATACAAACCGATAATAGAACCAAATTTGCCAATGTCTACTTGTTAATAAAGCAAAGCACAAAATCTTATTTGAAACAGATTTGGAGCAGATGGATATCCTCTACCATCGTATTCGAACTGCTACTAATCTCCATAACGGTAAAGTAAAACAACATCATCACAGCCATAACCAGCGTTTCTATTATCGCTTTAGAATTTTTAATTTAGAAGATGTCCATAAACAGCTTTCCATCTATCCAAAAAAAGAGTAACCATCATATAAATACTTGTTTAACTATATGATTTCCTAAGGAGGTTTTATCTGATTATTTGGTTATTGTGTAATCATTTTCTTGTGGGCAGGTCTGTCGCAAGGGACAATTTTAATATGTCATCTTCCCCCTTGTCAAGGTTGGTTGTATTTCCTGCGGAAATCTCCACCTTCTCTTGACAGGAAAGCATTTTCTTTTTTCTTTCTTTTTACGTCACCTATGTTTGCTGCCCCTACAATATTCCCCATATTTTACCTCTTAAATCACTTGCTTCATTGAATAATTTCTGCTATTCTAGTTACTGTATTCTTTCGAGGTGTAGCGCAGCTTGGTAGCGCGTTTGGTTCGGGACCAAAAGGTCGCAGGTTCAAATCCTGTCACCCCGACCAAACGCAAAGAGGGTGTCCGTAGGGGCATCCTCTTTGCGTTTGGTTTTCGATTGTATGGATTTGAAGCCGCGTAAAGAAAACGCCGCAGTGTCGGCGTTTTTAGCGGCCGGGTAGCGAAAGCTGCGCCCGCGCGCGCAGCCCGAAGGGCCAGCAAGCAGCAGATTGAGCGGAAAATTCGGTCACCCCGACCATGAAGTGAAGCTGGATATTGCGGCGTCGATTGGTTTTCTCCGTCGCTGCAGGCGTTTTGGCA
>CAZEIB010000154.1:3968-5718 GCA_964511785.1 uncultured Oscillospiraceae bacterium | reverse complement strand
CTGAGGAGCCTATATTCATATATCCATCTGCAGGTTGATGCTGTCTTGCGCCATGCGCAGCACAAGCTCCATCCCCGCCTCCCAATATAACCGGTAATCCTTTTGGGAGCCCAGTTATTTTAGAATATTGTTCATTCAATCTTCCTTGATTATCGGTGGATTCTAAAAGGATAGGCATTTTATCACTTGCAATTCCAACTTCTTGCAAAATATCCCATGCCCAAGTTTTTTGATGTATGTTTAAACAAGCGCATAAGGAAGCATCGCTATAATCTGTAACAGCAACTCGATCGGTAAATTTCCCATAAAAGTAATCTTTAATATTAATAAAGGCTGCTGCCTTTTGATAAATATCTCTTTCATGTTTTTTTAGCCAAAGATATTTGGGTAAGCCTGAATGAACATCAATTCGATTGCCTGTTATTTGATAAAAGGCTTTTTGAGAAATTTTTGATTCAATCGTTTCTTTCTGTTCATGGCTTCTTATATCAGAATGAATTATATTAGGATACAGCGCTTCTCCCTTTTTATCTATTGGTATACAACCATTCATTGTGCCTGTAAACACCATTGCTGCAACACGACTGGCAGGAATTATTTCAAGTGCATTTTGAATGCTTTTGATGACACATTGTAATTGTTCTTGAGGATTTTGCTCTGCCCATCCATTTTGCTTAAAATAGGTTAAATAAGGAATTACATCACTATAGACTGCTTTTCCATTCTTTGTAAATAAGGCACATTTAACACCTGTTGTACCTGCATCCAGTGTTAATAAATAATCTTTTTTCATATTTCCCTCTTAAACTTGTAGATTATCACCAATGAGCCAATAAATAATCTTCTGCCTCTTTAGACCACAAACCATTGTTTTTTTCGGCTATCTTCGCCAGTGTAGCAAAGCGTTGATCCTTTTCTCCCAATTTACCAAAATCTTTTATGGCTGTTAAAGGCATGGTTATTCCATTATAAATCATTTTTTTACCTCCCGGAATATTGGGTAAGTTTAAAATGGTATCTTTCGCACTATCTAAGCCCCCAATATGGGTTAACATTACTGCCGGGTTAATTCTTCTGGCTGCAGAAAGCTCTAAGGCCTCTATCATATCTTCCGTATTTCCTCCGGTAGTCCCCATCACATGGGCACTATTATAATGCACATCATAATAGTTTAATTTTGCACTAAAATCCCTATCTGTAGGGCCTGCAAAAAAATTTAAACAACCATCTCTTCCTAAGGTTTTAGTTGCTAACTCTAACAGAGATTCTACAGCAGCATATACAAATATATCATCGTACCCACCTTGGGAGAGTTTTTTCAAATATTCCTGTGGGCAAGGTATTTTTGAGGTGTTTACATATTGAAGTTCTACCCCTAAAGTTTTTGCATATTCCGGCGAAAAAAGCTCTTCTGCTCTTTTAAGCCGGTCTTCATCTATGTCAACAATGGTCAATTGTTTTGGTTGCCTATCACCATGAAGGGTATAATCAATCATTCCCAAACCCATTGGTCCTGCTCCTGCTAAAATTAGCATTCTTCCTTTTCCCTTAATCCCCATTTCATGAGTATATACCCCCATTTTTGTATGGTAGGAGGCATGAAAGGCTCCAATAGAACAACTAAAAGGTTCTGCTAAAGAAGCCTCGTAATAAGCTTCTCCTTTATATTCCAACAAACATCCTAATTCCATTACTTCATTAGGAATAATCATATATGTTGCATTGCCTCCAAAGTAAGGGTAGGAATAGC
>CAZEIB010000154.1:0-3950 GCA_964511785.1 uncultured Oscillospiraceae bacterium | reverse complement strand
TTCCTTTGTAATTTAATGCAGGTTGTAGGGTAAATTTCATATCAGGTTTAAATTGATTTTGATATTTTTTCCCAACTTGAATAATGTTTCCTGCCAACTCATGCCCCATTAAAACAGGGTTAGTCTGTACATTTTCAGGTACCCGCTTATGATTTTCTCCTAGAATAGCACATTTATAAGTAGACATACAAACGCTGTCAGATATTACTTCTACCAAAATTTCATCCTCTTTAATTTTAGGTAGTTCAAATTCTTCCAGTCGCAAGTCTCCCGCTCCATACAACCTTAAACCTTTAGTTTTCATTTTACCTTTCTCCTTCTGTCATCTCTTCCACCATAACCTTACTTAATAATTTTTTAATGTTTTCCTCTTTTGCACTTTGAGTTCCTTCTTCAATAATCGTTGCACTGCTTGTAGCAATAGCCAAGGCTGCTGCTTCTTTGAAAGAAAGAGATTTTTCTTCACCATAAGCAAGTGCCCCCATCATGGCATCTCCTGCTCCAACAGTGCTTTTAACCTTCACTTTCACCCCATGACCTAGGAATACCTGGTCATTTTTTATAAACAAAGCTCCTTTATCGCCTAAAGAAACAACCACTTTTTTAATTCCGCTTTCTATTAATTCTTTTCCGGCAGAAATAATCTCTTCTATAGATACAAGAGATCTTCCAATTAGCCTTTCAAGTTCTTCCTTGTTAGGTTTTATTAAGTAAGGGGCCCCTTTAACACCCCAAAAGTATTCTTCTCCATCGGAATCTAAGAATACTTTACCACCTTTGTTGTGAATTTTTTTAATCCATTTTTGATATATTTGAATATCTGTATCGGGAGGAAGTTTTCCTGCAAGAACTACAATATCATTTAATTTAATTTTAGAAAGCAATTTCCCTTCTACATCTCTTAGCATTTCCTCTGTTAATCTTATTCCACTTTCATTAATATCTGTAAACGTATGGTTTATACTATCTACAATTTTTATATTCATACGAGTTTCTTCTTCTCTTTGAATAAAGTCTTCTTTAATATTAATTTTTTCCAGCATTTTTAAGATTTTCTTACCATTTTCACCCCCTACTACCCCCAACGCTCTAGAAGGAGAGTTTAGCGCAAGAAGGGTCTTTGAAACATTCAATCCCTTTCCTCCAATGTCAATACGTAATTCTTTTACACGATTCACTTCATTCACTGTAAAATCTGAAATTCCTAAGGTTTTATCAATTGCCGGATTTAAGGTTACTGTATAAATCATTTTTTCACCACCAAAGTAATTTTACATCATACATATGTTCGTTTTTATCATACATATGTTTGTTTTTATCATATCATTATTGTTGCAAAAGTCAATTCTTTTGTAAAAAATAAAAAATCTGTTTTTATAATATTAGGATATTTTTACTTTCAAATTCTTTGCGGCTTTCTTCATCTAAGCTTTCATCTGTAATAATCACATCAATCTCATCCACTTTGGCAAAGGTAAAATTACTGGTTATTCCCACTTTTTGGCTATCCATCAATAAAACTACTTTTTCGCTTTTATTGATAACCCTTCTTTTAAGTTCAGCATCTTCTTGAGAACCTGTAGTGAACCCTCTACTTTGAATATAGCCGGAAACTCCTATAAAAGCTGTTTGAAAGTTAATGTTTTCTAACTCAGCAATACTTCTCACCCCATCTAAGCTTAAACTAAAGGGATTTAATGTTCCCCCTATCATATTAATTTTAGGTTTTTTTAGTTTAGCTAGCTCTGCTATTACTGTTAAGCTATTAGTGAAAATCATATAGTGATTGTCTGGGAAAATCTTTGCTACTTCAGTAAGGGTTGTTCCGGAATCTAAAAATAAAGCCATATTGTCATTTAATAAAACAATAGCCTTCTGAGCAATTTCTTTTTTTTCTTCTAAATTTCTCGTACTGCGGCGCATATATAAATCATCAGTTCCAAAAAGAATTTCTACTGACTTTGCACCGCCATGAACCCGTATAATCTCTTTTTTCTGATCTAAATATTCTAAATCTCGCCTTAAAGTCATTTCCGATACTTGGGCAAAAGATTCCTTTAGTTTTTTTAAACTTACGGTTCCTTCTTCATTAATAAGTTCTACAATTTTTTCTCTTCTTTTTTTCATAGTATTCATCTATTCTCACCTATTTTACTCTATTTGGTCTTTCATCTGTTGTTGTATCAAGAAATTTTTATAAACAAATTCCTTTCCATTGGTCGTTTTTTCCCGAATTAACTGAATTTTTGCTATATATTGGTTAATAAATAAAGAAGCAAATACATGTTTGTTTTGAACATATATTTGCTTCATTATAGCAGGTTTTCTTCTCTAAAAAAAGTTTCTTTTATTCAATATTGTTTTTTTCATTTAATCTTACTACTACCATTTCATCTGTTACTAAAATACTACTTTCCGCCGGCCAAATAGGCATATCTTTTGCTAATTCTTGAGCAGCTGTCACCAGTGTAAAATCATCAGCATATTTTGTATAGTCACCATAAAAATGGAAACCTTGTAAGTACATTAAGTCATAAATTCGCGCATTGGTTCCTTGCCAATGAATCATCGATCCGCCAATGGTATCGACCTTAACTCCTTGGGGAATATTTTCTTCATGTTTTCCCACAAAGATAACTGGAACCTCAGGATATTTTCCTTCATTTTTACGCAAAATATCATGGGCAATCATTTTTGTATTCCATTGATCTGTTTGCGAAACCACGTGGGAAGAATAGAAAAAACTGTTTAATAAAAGTATTTGATGACTGAAAAATCCTATTCCAACTATTGTTAATATAATATAAAGATTTTTTCTTCCCTTACTAAAATAGAGTAGTAAAAACCAAGTGATTCCCATAAAAGGCAATAAGGTTTGTAGCATTCTAAATGGAGTGTTTAGCCCTAATAAAATAGGTAATGAATAGGTAGAAAGAGTAAAGAAAGCAGCCACAATTGCAACAGCAACTCCTTTTCTGTTTCTATTTTTAAGCAAGTAAACCAACGTAAATACTATAAGAAAAAATAGTGTTGCTAGTACAATTTTAGAACCATAGCTACCTTTGGGGCTAATGGTACGATAAATAGTTGCAGCTACATTATATAAGCTTGTTGATAAACCGTCAGCTCCCCAACGAAACATACTGTTCACATAGTCTGTTTTTTTAAGCTGATACACTAGAGCCAAAATCTTTGTAAAGGCAACATAGCCTCCCACCCCAATCGCTCCAATAACAATGTAGTTTTTGGAAAACTTTAAAATATTCTTTATCGTTATCTCACTCTGTTCATTTTGGGACAATAGCCAAACTAAGAGAATGGCGGCAAAGCCAATGACAAAGACTCCTGCAAAAGCTTGATAAATATTAAAGGAAAGAAAGGCACACAAAGCAGCATAAATATAATACCATTTTTTATTTTTATTAGATGTAAAAATAATAAAAAACAAAGCAAGAGTAATTAAGAAATTACCAAAGAAAGTAATATCACAAGTAATAGCAAAAATTAACAATTCCGGTATTACAAAAGGAACTGTCATATACATGGCCACAAAACCAATAAATGCTAGGCTATTGGCTTTAGGAAAATATTTTTTTAGTAAAACACACCAAAGAAAAGCTGAAGCTCCTAACCAGAAAACTCCAAATAAAGTAGTAACATAAGGTACAAAGGAACCGTTGATACTAAAAACACTTCTAAGCCAGCCAAGTACAAACCGTAAATTACCAATATGCCATATTTGCACATTGCTAAAGGGTTCTTGAAAGGCTCTGGCAAGCTCCATTTCTTCATCAATGGTTAAAGAGAAATTGGTTATTTCAAAACCATATCCTAAAATTGCAATAATAAAAATCGCATATAAAACAATTTGATGCTTTTTAAAAAAACAAACAATTTCTTTTTTTAAGGTGCTAAAGGGCATCATTACTTTATTTTCTCTCACTCAAAAC
>CAZEIB010000153.1:0-5745 GCA_964511785.1 uncultured Oscillospiraceae bacterium | reverse complement strand
ATCTTCTCCTTCCATCAGTGATATTTTAGGCCAGCTTAACGGCCAAAGCCCTTCACAAGGGGAAGAACCTCCCCAAAACTTGGAAATACCCTCTCAAACTCAAGAATCTTCTCCTTCCATCAGTGATATTTTAGGCCAGCTTAACGGCCAAAGCCCTTCAAAAGGGGAAGCCCTTGGCCAAAATTCGGATGCAGCCCCTTCTTCCCTAAACTTCCACCTTTTTTACGATATTCCCTTTGGCATTTCCATGGAGGAATTTGAAAACTACTGGGAGTCTTTGCAAAATGAAGATCCCTCCCTTCCTTCACCCAACCCTTTAAAAGAAGAGGTTTTTTACTTTGATAACCTTCCCTTTTTAACCTTAGATGGGATCGGCGTTGCAACCTTCCCTGAAGGGAAATTAAGTGAAATACAACTGTTCTCACAGCAAACTTTTCCTTTAGAGGATTTATCTTACCGCAAAGAAAACCTCTTTGCCATTGTAAACTTGCACTTTAAATCCCTCTTTACTCTCTATGGTTCTCCCACCCAAGGGATGTTCTCTTATGAATCCTTAACCGATGCCGATAGCATTTTTTCTATTGAAAACGGCTATCTTCCCCCCATCACTCATGATCACCTTGACCAAGAAGAATTTTTTGCCATGTTTTTTTCCGGCAAAGAAAACCTTGAACCTTCCTTAACCTTCTTTTGGAATAATATACGTTTCTCTTTTTTGCTACAAGAAAAACCTTCCGGCGAGTACGCCGCTACTTTGATGACGGTCTATTCTGCTGATTCAGTTCCTTCTCTTCAAAAGCTCTCTCCTTTCCCTTACAACCCAAAACCTTCCATTAATTTCCCTAAGGATATCCCCGTTCCCCAGGAAGACGATAGCTACTATTTTCATGAAATTCCTTATTTTATCAATATGGAAACCTTTCAAAACCATTGGGAAAGCGCCATGGAAGAAGACCCTACCCTACCCGCTTTTTCTACTGCCTATACAGAAGGTCCCGCTCTTCGTTTTGAAGGTTCTTTCCCTTATTTTGGCCAAAACTATGAATATCTTGGGGTTCTTTTTGAAGAAGATCTGTTAAGCCAGCTGCGTTTTTTTAACCTTCGTGAAAGTCTTTTAGTAGAAGATCACCAGAAAATAGATGCCTATCTTCATCACACCCAAGATTTTTTTGATAACTTCCTTCACCACTTAGGTAACCCCACCTTTGCCTTTATGCAAGTAGAGGAAAAACTTTATGCTCCCCTTTACCGTCAAGGCTATTTTAATCAAGAACTCTTCCGTCAACTGTTTTTTACTTCCACCAGTGGAAAAGAAAATATTCTCAGCCTTTTTTGGAATAACCTCTCCGCCACCCTTACCGTTTTTTATGATGAAGAAAGTCAAACCTTTAAGGCTCATACCTTTATTACTTTTTCTAAAGACCTTTTTCTTCCTTCTAAGGGTTTTGACCACTACCCTCCCTATCCTCTAGAAACTCTTTCTTCTATAGAAAAACCTATTGAAAAAGCCCCCATTGAAAATAATCAGAACAATCAAAACAAAGGGCTTCCTTTGGGTGATTTTCACCTTTTTTACGATATTCCCTTTGGCATTTCCATGGAGGAATTTGAAGTTTATTTAGAAAAGGTTCAAGAAGACCAACCTATATTAGGCTTTGAATATGCCCAGCTTCAAGATAATATTTTGCAAATTTTAGGTTCAATTCACCTTTTTGAAGAAACTTTTCACTTTTTTACTGCCCATTTTGACAACAACCAATTAACCGAAATTCTCCTTAGTCACTTTCTTCTTTCCGTTGCTTCCTTAGAAGATCCCTCCCCCATCAAATCCCCAACCACTACCATCGAATCTCTTTATAACAACCTTACTGAAACCTTTGGTCAGCCTACTTATGGCTATATGAATATAAATACACAGCGCTATGCCCCACCCTTAGAAAAGGGTGTTTTCAATGCCCCTTTGTTGAATGAGCTTTTTTTCTTAACCCCTTTTGAAGAGTCTCCTTTCCTTTCCCTTTATTGGAACAACTTGAACTTAACGGCTTTTCCGGAATATAACCCTCAGAGCAAAGATTTCGATGTGTTTGTAAGCCTTTCTTATAGCCACGAACACCATAGTCTGGGTAAAAACCTTAGCACCTATCCTCCCTACCCCGTAGAGGAAACCGCAGGAGAGAACCATGCCTCTCC
Organism: uncultured Oscillospiraceae bacterium; assembly: GCA_964511785.1. Taxonomy (GTDB): domain Bacteria; phylum Bacillota; class Clostridia; order Christensenellales; family Aristaeellaceae; genus CAYFQH01. The sequence goes on along the minus strand of CAZEIB010000153.1, from coordinate 3,555 downwards.
CCTTCCCTCTTCTACACAAACAAAAAAAACAAAGGAAAAAGATGAAATAAAAGAAGAGGTAAAAGAAGAAAACCTCCACCTTTTTCTCAATATTCCTTTTCATGTTTCTAAAAAAGAGTTTCTTTCCCTTTACGATGCTGTGCAAAAAGCCAGCAGTGATTTTCCTCCTTTTGAGGATGAATGGGATAACCTGATTTCTTCTTCCTTTCCCCACTTGCGCTACTATTTTCACGATGTGGAAGCTCTTTTTGATGATACAGGTTTTCAGCGGATTACCCTTTCCATGAATAGGGAAGGCAACAATGAAAAGCAGGATAAAGAAATGTTTTTCACCATTTTTAACAAAAATTTTGCAGAGCTGGTTTCTACTTACGGCAGCCCTACACTGGCCTTTGGAAAAAACAACCATGGAGATTATTATCTGCCCCCTATGAAAAACGGTGAGCTAGACCAAGAAGCTTTTCTTTTTCAGTTTTTTGATGAAGGCGACTTTTCTTTCTCTAAAGAATATCAGCTTTATTTTATTTGGAATAACATTACCTACTATGCTTCTATCGGCACCAAGTTCACCTATGATTCTAAATTCTCCTACGATATTCACTTGGTATATCAAAACCAACCTTCCACTTTAATTGGCAATGTTTTGGAAAAAGAACTTCTTCCTTTTCCTCAAAAATAGTTTTCTTCTTTCTCTATTTCCTCTCCTCTTTCTCTTTTATCTTTAATTTTTTTTGAGGTGACTTATGAAAAAATTTCTCTCTTTTTTCCTATCCTTTTTGTTAATTTTCTCTCTTCTCTCCCTCTCCTTTATTCCCCTTGTTAAAGGAGAAACTGTTGAGGCCTTTGAAGAGCAAAAACAGCAAGACCTTGCCTTGTTTGAAACCTTTTCTCACAATTTAAAAACCTCCTTACAGGAAAAAGACTTTTTTGAGCCTTTTGCCAGTGAATTGCCTACCTTTCAAGAAAGTATCCCTCCTACCCCCGGTAAAAAGGGTTTGGTTTCTTACCTTTATCACTTAAAAGACCATAGCCAAGTTTTTCTTGTTTCCCAAAAAGAAAAAACCGTGACAGGAATATACTTGCAGCTCAATTCTTCTTTTATTAACCAAGTAGCCCCCTATGCCCTTGAAGAATTTTTTATAACCTTTGGCGCCATGGATTTAGCTCAAGGAACCCTTGCCTTTGAATCCCTCATCAACCATTTAACCTTTTTAGAAGAAAAAGAAGAGGAAAATACCCTTTACCGGCAAAGTCGCCTTACCTTAATCAATCGCCCTTATTACTTACTTGTTGGCTCTTCTCTTCAAAGTAATCAAATTACTTCCCTCCTTTTAATCACCGGGGAAGAAGATGCCTCTTCTTCCTTTTTCGATTCCTATATTCAGCAGGGTTTTCCCCCTTTCTCTCCCTACTCTCCTCCCCCCACTATTGCCCATTGGAATATTCCTTCCTCTTTCAACAACCCTTCTCCTAAGGATTTTCCCATTGATTTTTCCCAAAAGGATTCTCTTTTTCTTTACCATCATATTCCCTTTAACAGCTCCTGGCCTGCCTTTAAAGCCCATTGGATCAACCTCCAAAACCAAAACCAACATTCCTATCTTCCTTCCCTTCCCTTTGATTCTTTAACCGGTTCTTCCTTCACCTTGAAACGTCCTCATTACGGTTCTTCTTTCCTTTTTTCAAATGCCGACTTTGACCATTTGGACATCACTTTTAAAGAAAATGGCCTTGACTCCCTTCACTTTTCCAGCCCATTAAGCGAGAGCTTTACCTATAAAAAGAATGGTGAGATTTTTACTGATAAAGTAAATGATTTTACCTACCTAGCCGCCCTTTTAGAAAAATCTTTCGGTGATCCAAATCGAGGTTTCATGGCCGTTGGAGAAGACCTTTATGCCCCACCCTATCTTCAAGGTCATTTAAATAGCGGTTTTCTCAATTCTTTCTTCTCTTCTGAAAACTCTTCTCAAAATATTCACCTTGCTTTGTTTTGGCATAATTTAAGCCTTCACCTAACGAAAAACATTCAGGAAGATACAAAGGAACATCTTATCCAGCTTCGCTTGGATCTAGATTCCCTTCCTGCTTTTTCCTATGAAGAAAGCCAGCCTTCTCATCCTCCTCATCCCCTTGCCCACCTCCCTACTTACTTCACCCAAAATTCTCCGCCCCCACCTCCTGTAGGGGAAAGTATTAACGAAAATCTTCCCCTTCATTTGTTCAAAAATATCCCCTTCGGCCTATCTGTAGAGGACTTTCTTTTGCAGTGGGCCACCGTAAGAGAAAAAAATCCTTCTTTTCCGCTTCCTCCTAAAGAAATAGAAAAACCTAACCTTAAAGGAGAAACTACTCTTTTCTTTAAAGACCTTACCTTATATCGCAATTATAATTTTCCTATTGTTACTGCCACTTTTACCAATCATCACTTTAGCGCTTTTTCCCTTTCAAAAATGGATACCCTTCCCTTGGCTAATAGGGAAGATAATCAGCGTTATGCCGATGATGTATACTGGCTCTGTCAACATCTTTTTGAAGAGTTCGGCCTTCCCCAAAGGGGCTTTGCCCGAAAAGAGGTAGAAGAACTCCCCCTTCTTTTACAAAATAAAGGCTTCTTCTCTTCTATGCTTTCACAAGGGCTTTTTGGTTCCTCCCCTACAGAGGCCCCCCCTTCTTATGAAATGGTATTGGCTTGGGAAAACCTTTCCCTTCATCTGTACGCCACCAACAAATTAAACTCCTTAGATAGAGAAATTTCTCTTGTACTCACTTATAACGAGGCCCCTTATTCCTATCCCCTTATTTCATACTAAATTTTCTCTTTTACATCCTTTCTTTCCGTCCTTTCTTTCCATCCTTTCTTTCTCGTCCCCCTTTTTTCCCAAAACAACTTTTTGAGGTGATTGTATGAAACTAACCAAAAAAATCCTATCTGTTTTTTAAGCTTTTTGCTGGTGTTCTCTATCCTTCCCTTTGCCTTTATCCAAAATGTTAAAGGAGAAACCTTGGCAGAATACGAAAGGCACAAACAAAATAACCTGGCACTTTTAAATAGCTATAGCCATTCTTTAGAAAGCCTTTTAACAGAAAAAAGCCTTTTAAATTAGCCTATAGAAACTACCCTCACCACCGTAAAAGATCAGGCCCCTACCCTGGTGAGGACAGCTTTTTGGGCCATAGGCTTACTTTCTTTCCGGGTATTGAGATTACCCGTTCAAGCTTAAATGAAAATAACCTTAACCAGTTAATGTTGATTTTTTTTTGATGATTTTATACAAAACACTGCACCCCATGCCATTACCCAGTATTTTCCCACCTTTTCTTCCTTAACCGAAGAAGAGGCCAATTTGGTTTTTGAAAAACTTTCTTTTTATAAAGAAAGTGGTACTTTAAGCCTTTCTCAAAGCAGGCTGCAATTTAAAGGAGAAGACCATCTCCTTCTTTTATCTACTGTAAGCCAAATAGGGCAGCTGGCCTCCATGATGCTTTTTTCCGGGGATAGCCTTATGATGGATATCATTGAAGAAGGCCATATTCATAATGAAAAGCTTTTTT
>CAZEIB010000152.1:2256-5747 GCA_964511785.1 uncultured Oscillospiraceae bacterium | reverse complement strand
AATATGCCCTTCTAGGGCTGGTGCATACCACCAGTTTCACTGGTGGTTTTGATTTTTTTCAAGGAGGGAAAGAGAAAAAATAAAAAAGAGTGGCAAAACAAAGTACAAAAATAAAACAAATACCAGTAATTAGTTGCAAAATTGTTTTTTATCTGTTATACTGTTGTCAAATAAAGGAATTATAGATGGGGGAGATACTGTGAAGAGTATGGTTACCCTTCATGAATTGATGGATTCATTTTCTACAGCAGAAAAGCGAGTAGCCAATTATTTTATTGAAGAAAGAGAAAATCTTTTGAATCAAACCATTAACGATGTTGCAGATGCTTGTAGCACCAGTAAAACTACAGTGGTTCGTCTATGTAAATTAATAGGCTTTAATGGCTACAAAGATTTTTTGATGGCTTTATCTGTAGATATAGCAAAAAACAGCAATAGCGCAAGGGCTTATGAGGACATTATTCAAAGTGAAGATTTGCTAACAGCTATCGACCAAGTGTCACAACGAAACATTGCGGCTATTGAAAATACCATGCGAATGGTCTCCGGTGAAAATTTAGAAAAAACCGTTGAACTGTTAAACAAAGCGAAACGAATTGATTTTTATGGCCAGGGAAGTTCCGGCATTGTGGCCATGGATGCTCAAAGCAAGTTTACCCGTATCGGAAAGTATAGCTCAACCTCTATAGACCCTCATGTACAGGTGGTTCTAGCATCTACCTTAAAAAAAGGAGATGTGGCAGTGTTGTTTTCCTATTCAGGAGAAACTAAAGACACCTTGCAAACCTGTGATGTTTGTAACGAAACAGGAGCAACTACCATAGTGGTAACCAAATATGCTCCCAATTCCTTAGAAAAAAAGGGAGACATTAAACTATCTATTGCCAGCAGTGAACCCAATATTCGCACAGGGGCTATGGCTTCTCGTATAGGCATGTTAAATGTTGTAGATGTTTTATTTTCTGTAGTGGCCGCTCTTGAATATCAAGAGGGAAAAGCCTATTTAGACAGATCCTATAAAGCGGCAAACCTAAAAAAAAGCAAATCTTCTTAAATTACAAGAAAAAAGGAGCAGTATATGAATTTTGAAGCATTATCTACTGAGCAAGTAAATGAGAAAAGCCGTCAACTAGATATATTGTCTGTTAAAGAGGCCGTTGCCTTAATGAATCAAATGGATTTAGACGTTGTTTCCGCTGTAAAAGAAGCAACGGATCAAATTACTCATGGGATAAAAGTGATTGCAAGGCAGTTTAAAAAAGGGGGAAGGCTGATTTACGTAGGAGCCGGAACCAGTGGACGCCTTGGGGTTTTAGATGCTTCAGAATGTCCTCCTACCTTCGGCACAGATCCTAATATGGTAGTGGGCATTATTGCAGGGGGAGACAGTGCCCTTCGTACAGCCGTTGAAGGGGCAGAAGATAAGGCGGAACTTGGGCAAGAGGATATGGAAAAAATTGCGATTAACCAAAACGATGTATTGGTGGCCATTAGTGCCAGCGGTTATGCTCCTTATTGTATTGGCGCCATTGAGTATGCGAAAAGTCAAAATGCTTATACTATAGGCCTTGTATGCAATGCAAACAGCAACATCAAAAAATATGCTGATGCTATGATTGAAGTAAACACAGGGGCAGAAATTTTATCAGGCTCCACAAGGCTTAAAGCAGGTACGGCTACTAAAATGGTACTGAATATGCTTACTACTTTATCTATGGTACAAATAGGTAAAGCCTATAAAAACTTAATGGTAGATTTAAACCCTACCAATATTAAACTGTTAGACAGGGCCATACGCATTGTACAGCACGCCACAGGGATTAAAGATAAAAAAGAAGCGGAAGCCTTACTCCATAGTGCCAATGGAGATGTAAAAACAGCCATTGTTATGCACCTTGCAGCTACAGATAAAAACCAAGGCATAAAAGCACTAAATGAAAACCAAGGGAATGTGCGCTTGGCCATTGAAACAATTAACAGTAAATAATAAAAAACCAAATAATTAAAGACGATAACTTACCATAGCTCTTCATCAATCAAAAACGAGGGAATTTTATGAAAAAGCAAATATTAAGCGGTATCGATCGGTTATCTACAGTTTCTTCTTTGTTAAAAAATAAGAAAATTGGTTTAATGACCAACCCTACAGGGATCAATAGGTATTGCCAAAGTACTATTGATATCATTGCCCAAGAATATACCATTTCCGCTATGTTCTCTCCTGAACATGGAGTTCGTGGTGACGCCCAAGCAGGGGTGAAAATTGATACCTATACAGATGGGGCTACAGGGGCAACCGTATATAGCCTGTATGGGAAAAATAAAAAGCTTACAGAAGAGATGATAAACTCTTTTGATGTATTTGTTTTTGATATTCAAGATGTAGGTGCAAGGTTTTATACTTACCTTTATTCTCTTTCCTATATTATGGAAGATTGTGCAAAGGCCAATAAACCCCTCATTGTGTTAGATAGGATAAACCCCATTAACGGGGTAAACACAAGTGGTACGATTTTAAACACAAAGTTTTCTTCTTTTGTGGGAGAGTATCCTATTCCTACTCAATATGGCCTTACCATTGGAGAATATGCTTTGTTTATTAATAACCATTTAAAACTGGATTTAGATTTAACCATAGTTCCTCTAAAGGGATGGGAGCGAAAAATGTATTTAGATGATACGAATTTACCTTGGGTAGCCCCCTCCCCCAATTGCCAAACCTTAAATACAGCCCTGTGCTATATTGGTACCTGTGTATTTGAAGGCACCAATTTGTCAGAAGGCAGAGGGACTACCCAGCCCTTTGAAATTATTGGTGCTCCTTGGATAAAAGAAAAAGAACTGGAAGATTATATGAACAGTTTAGGGCTTCCAGGGGTAATTTACCGCAAAACCTACTTTACCCCTATGTTCAGTAAGCATCAAGGAGCCTTATGTAAAGGGATTCAAGTACATATTATCAACCGGGAAGAAGCCAACTTGTTTCATACAGGCTTAATGCTTCTTGAAGGTATTGAAAAAATTCATTCTGAAAGCTTTGAATACTTGCATATTCCAAAAGATGATACCTACTTTATTGATAAATTATTGGGAACTGATGAATATCGAACAAAGGCCTTATCTGCTCAAGGGTTAATGGATAAATATCAGCCTTTGGTGAAAGAATTTGCCCGAAAAAAAGAAAAGCACCACTTATATGCTTAAGTTTTTTGCCTATAGGGGAGGAGAGGGGAAACCATGAAAACAGTTGCACAAAAAGAAAATATTTTCAATTCATCTCGTGCCCGTAAAAGGGTAAAAAACCGCATATGGCGTAACCGTTATATTTATTTAATGGTTGTACCTATTATTATATACTTAATTTTACTAAAGTATATGCCCATGTGGTTTTTACGTAGCTCTTTTTACGATTATAAGTTGCGTTTGGGCTTTGACTCTAAATATCTAGGGTTAAAAAAAACAGGTTCATTAGCTAACATCAATAAAATCTT
>CAZEIB010000152.1:0-2246 GCA_964511785.1 uncultured Oscillospiraceae bacterium | reverse complement strand
TATGTAGGGTTAAAAAACTTTGAGAGGCTTTTTACCAATCCTAATTTAATGACCTATATCCTCAACACGTTAAGGCTAAACATTAGCGCTATGGTCTTTTTATTTCCAGCACCCTTAATTTTTGCAATTTTATTAAATGAGATTGCTTTTCCAAGGTTTAAAAAAACCGTACAAACCGTATCTTATTTACCTCATTTTGTATCTACAGTAGTATTGGTTTCCATGATTACAACTTTTCTATCTCCCAGTATCGGTTCTTTTGCAAACATTGCTAAAGCCTTAGGGCAAACGCCGGTTAATTACTTAACAGAGCCTAAATACTTTGTACCTATTAACGTTGTTTCAGGTTTTTGGCAGTCTGTTGGGTACGAGTCTATTATTTATATTGCTGCCCTGGCGGGAATTAACCAAGATTTATATGAGGCTGCCCGTATCGATGGGGCAGGCAGGTGGAAACAAACTTTACATGTAACCTTGCCCGGCCTTTCTCAAACCTTTGTTATTTTACTTATTATGCGTGTAGGGCAAATGCTTAATGTAAACTTTGAAAAAATTTACTTGTTGCAAAATAACTTGAACTTGCCTGTATCTGAAATGCTTCCCACCTTTGTATATAAAACCGGTATGGAAAACATGAAATATGGTTACGCCACTGCAGCAGGGCTATTTAACTCGGTAGTAAATGTGGCTTTGGTACTAATTGCAAACTTTATCAGCTCACGTGTTTCTGAAACGTCATTATTTTAAAGGGGAGAGAAAAATAAAATGGCTCAAGTTTCTGTTAAAAAGAAAAAAAAGCTTTACGGAGGGATTCAACGCTCTAAAGGTGAAAAAATCTTTTCGGTTTTCAATACCTTGTTTATGCTTTTAATGCTCATAATTTTTCTTTACCCTCTTTTAAATATGCTTTCGATTTCTTTAAGTAAAGATTATGCTGTTCTTGCTGGAAAGGTAACCTTTTACCCTGTAGGTTTTAACACTTCTACTTATGAAATGATTTTTGAAAACAAAGATTTATGGCGTTCTATTGGAAACAGTGCTTTTGTATCAGGTATAGGCTGTGTACTAAGTTTAATTGCTTTAAGTGTAGCAGCTTATCCTTTGGCTTTTGGAGATTTCTACGGGAAAAAACTTTATAATGCTTTAATCATGTTTACCATGTGGTTTAATGCAGGCATTGTTCCTTTGTTTTTAACCATTTCAAAAATTGGGTTATATGATAGCTTGTGGGCATTAATTGTTAATGGGCTTATATCTGCTTACAATGTGGTTATTATTAGAAGTTATTTTCAATCTATTCCCATGTCCATTATAGAATCGGCCCGTATTGATGGAGCTAACGATTTTCGTATTCTTTTTCAAATGGTTATCCCTTTGGCAAAACCTGTAATGGCCACGGTGGCATTATGGATTATTGTAGGCCACTGGAATGACTACTTAAATTCTTTAATGTTTTTATCTACCAGAAGCAACTATACTTTACAACTGGTTTTAAAAGAACTGGTATTAAATGCAGAAGCTTCTATACATAACATTTCTGCAGCAGGCAGTGCTTCTTCTGTTGCAGGATCGGCCGCCATTGGCCAGCAAATGAAAAACGGTGTATTGGTAGTTGCTATGATCCCTATGATTATTATTTATCCCTTTGCCCAAAAATACTTTGTAGCAGGGGTAACGGTAGGATCTGTAAAAGAGTAACGGTAAAGTGTATATTACAGAAAGGAAATTTCTGTTAATAATAAAAGGAGGAAGACCCATGAAAAAAACATTAGCAGTATTACTAACCCTTGTGCTGTTGCTACCTTTAACAGGGGCATTTGCGCAAAAAAGCGATGAACTTTACTTTGACGACGAAGTAAAAATTTCCGGTATGGGGGTACACTTTAACAACTACCCTACAGAATTTGACGGTGCTTTTTACTTCCCCACTATTTTAGAGCGAATTAATGTCCGCTTTGAAATTGACTGGCGTGTAGCCGATGGTTACCCCACAGAAGTAACCAAAGTGTTAGCTTCCAATCAACTACCTGACATCCTTCAAGCCGGAGATTACGGTGTAATGAATCTGGTAAGTGAAGGGGCTGTTATTCCTTTAGACGAATATTTAGACTTAATTCCTAACATTGTTGCAGCCGTTGGAGAAGACAGAATGGCCGATTGGCGCGCGCCTGATGGACACATTTATGCCATTCCTACAATCGTAGACGTACCCGGTTCTCAAAGCGTTATGGTTCGTCAAGATTGGT
>CAZEIB010000151.1:0-5763 GCA_964511785.1 uncultured Oscillospiraceae bacterium | reverse complement strand
GTTGAAGCTTTTTCCCCGGTGGCTGGGCAATTACATCAATTCCACAGTTTAAAGGGTCTTTAACATCTTCTAAACGAAGCTCCGCTTTCCCTCCACCAAACAGCCTTACAAAAGTTTCCTGAAAATATTCTTGCAATAAAGAAAAGTTTTCAATAAACTGCTCTTCCATTTGTACAAGAAGTTTTTCAATTAGCACTTGTAAATCTTCTCTGGCTTTTAGTAAATCTTCCTGCTGGGTGGTTAGCTCCTTATAACGCTGGGAAACGTTTGCATAGTCTTCTATAGCGTTTACATTAACAGGTCCTAGCAAGCGAATGATTTTTCTAATTTCCTCGCTACGTTTTTCCCCTTTGGTTAACTCAAAATTTTCGTTACGTTCCTGTTGGGCTAAGCCGTAGGTAATTTCGTAAGTATTCCACATTCTTTCTTGCATATTTTCAAGTTCAGATTGGATTTTTGTTTTTTGAATTTCCGTACGATGCCCCTTATTTGTAAAATCATTGGTTTGTTCGTAAAGCTCTTCAATTTCTTGGCGCAGTTCCCGCACTTTCTGTTGGGTTTCTTTTCGCTCTTCTTCCAACTTTTCCCCTTGTTTTTCAAAACCTTTTAACTCTTCCTGCTCTTTTTCCATGGTTCGTGTAAAAAGAGCTTTTTCCGCCTCTAATTCTTTACAGTGATTTTTGTTTTTTTCTATATGATCAAAAAGTTTTTCTAAATCTTGCTTGGTTTGGATGATCTCTTGTTCTACACGGTTTTGATCCTTTTGAAGCATTTCCCATTGATGGTTCATTTCTGCTTGATTTAGCCGTTTTTGCCCTACTTCATCTTTTTCTTTTTCTAAGGCCCTACGCTTAAGAGATAACTCTTTTTGCATGGTGTTTACCGTTTCTTCCAGGGTTTGTTGGCTTGTTTCACTATCTCCCGCTTGGGTTTGTAAGTGAACCAAATCTTTTTTAATAGTAGCAATCCCTTCTTCTAACTGCTCCTTTGCTTGGTTGGTTTGAAAAACATATTCCTGGGCGTTTTTTAATTCTTCTTTTATATTTCCAAGCCTTTCCTGATCTCTGGCAACGGCTATTTCTTCCTGATGCATGGCTTGAGTTATATCATTTCTTTCTTCTTTTAAAATATTTCGCTTTTCTTCTATTATTACCAGTTGGTTTTGAACTTTTTCAAGGTTTTCTTTTTGTATTTGAATTTTTTCTCCTAATTCTTTAATTTCCCTCTCTCGTCCTAGCAAATTGGTCATTTTAGATTGAATGGATCCACCGGTAATGGATCCGCCGGAGTGCATCACATCTCCCTGTAAGGTTACAAGGCGAAAGCCCTGCCCTCCCGCACGCATAATAGCAATACCTGCATCTAAATCTTGGGCAATAACAGTTCTGCCTAATAAGTTTTCCATAATAGGTTGGTAAATTCCCTCGTAAGTAACCAACTCGCTGGCAACCCCAATACACCCGGGTAAAGATAGTACTTGCCTTTCATTTTGCGATAAAGTTCGCCCTTTAATGGTATTCAGTGGTAAAAAAGTTGCCCTACCGTATTTGTTGTTTCTTAAATATTGTACCAATTCTTTTGCTGTATGCTCATCTTGGGTAACAATGTTTTGAAGGGCTGCTCCCATTACCATATCAATAGCTGTTTCCAGTTTTTCCGGTACTTTCATTAACATGGCCACAACCCCATGGACTTTTTGATTTTTTTGATTTTGAGCATAGGTTAAAGCTCTTTTAACAGACTGATAGTATCCTTCAAAGTCTCTGGCCATTTCTTCCAACAATTTTAACCTGTTAGCAGTATTTTGCCAATCTTGCCTTAGGGATAAAACCTGCTGGTTTTTCTTTTGACTTTCTTCAGCCAAAAGGATTACTTCCTTTTCGGCCTTTTCTTTTTCAGCCTTACGAAAGGTAAAGGTTTCTACTGTAGATTCATAAGTTTTAGTTGCTGAACCTACCATGTTTTTCATAGTGCGTTCTTTTTCAAGGGCATGAAGATATTCTTTTTCAATCTCTTCTATTCTCTGCTCCATTTGAGATAAAACAGCCAGTTGCCTTGTTTGGGAGTTTTTAGCCATGCTGGCTCTGTTCATTGAAGCAATCATTTGGCTCTTCTTTTCTTCAAGGGTTTCTTCTAAAGCCTCTACTTGCTTTTGCTCTTCTTCCAAGGCCTCTTCGTCTTTTATTAAAGCTTTAAGAGCCAGTTCCCGCTTTTCCTCTTGAATCAAGCCGCTTTTTTCGCTGTCTTCCTTAAAAAGAAGAAGCTGTTTTTCTTTTTCTTCAAAAAGCGAAACCTGTTCCTCTTGCTCTTGCTGTTTTCCCTTTCCTTGGGCAAGCTGTTCTTCAATTCGCTCTTGTTTTGCTACTTTTTCATACCATTCATTGGTTTTTTCAGATAGGGTTTGCCTTATTTCTTTTAGCCTTTGATCAAGAGATTCTATTTTTTCTTCCAACTCTTCTTGCTTTAAGCTTTTTTCTTTTACTGCCCCTTCTCCTTGGGCTATCACCGCTTCTATTCCTTCCAGGGTTTGTTCGAACTCTGCCATTTTAATTTTAATTTTATCATGACGTATTAAAAAAATATTAATATCCAGTTCTTTAAGTTCTGTAGACAAGTCTAAATATTCCTTAGCATCTTGCGCTTGTTTTTCAAGAGGCTCTAGTTGCTTATGCAATTCATCAATAATATCTTCAACTCTGGACAAGTTGTCTAAAGTTTTATTTAATTTTCTTTCCGCTTCTTCTTTACGGCTTTTAAATTTTACAATACCTGCAGCTTCTTCAAAAATTTCCCGTCTATCTTGACCTTTTTGAGATAGTATTTCATCAATTCTTCCTTGCCCAATAATAGAGTATCCTTCTTTTCCAATACCCGTATCCCGAAGAAGCTCCACAATGTCCTTAAGCCTTGAAGCATTTTTATTAATATAGTATTCGCTTTCACCATTTCGATATACCCGTCTGGTAATCATTACTTCATTGTAATCAATAGGTAAATAATGATCTTCATTGTCAAATAATAAAGATACCTCACAGTAGGCCATAGGCTTTTTCTTTTCTGTACCGTTAAAAATCACATCTTCCATTTTACTGCCACGAAGGGTTTTGGCACTTTGCTCCCCTAACACCCAGCGCACTGCATCTCCAATGTTGCTCTTTCCACTACCATTAGGCCCTACAATGCCAGTAATTCCTTGGTTAAATACAATTTCCGTTTTTTGGGCGAAAGATTTAAACCCATATATTTCAAGCTTTTTTAAGCGCATATCATTCCTCCGTTACAGAAACTTTTAATTTTCCCAAAGCTTCTTTTGCAGCATTTTGTTCTGCCTGCCGTTTACTTTTGCCCTTACCGGCACCTAAAACCTTTTCATCTACAGTTACCTCGGCAAAAAAAACACGTTGATGGGGAGGCCCTTGCTCATCGAAAATACGATATACCGGTGCTTCTTTTCCTACACTTTGTACTTGCTCTTGTAAAAGGCTTTTATCATCTTTTAATTGCTCTTGAGCAGGAGTAATCCCTTTCCAAAGATGCTCAATCATTTTTTGTGCCTTATCCACTCCTCCGTCAAGGCAAACAGCTCCTATAACTGCCTCCATTGCATCGGATAAAATGGCCGGGTTTTCTCTTCCCCCATCTAGCTCTTGAGATTTATTCAGCAAAATATATTGATTTAATTGAATTTTTCTTCCAACTTTATCGAGGGTCCCTTGGCACACCAGGTTCGCCCGTAAGTGGGTCAAGCCACCCTCGTCAAGTTTTGGGTTTTCTTGATATAGTTTAATGGAAATAGCATACTCCAATACGGCATCTCCCAAAAATTCCAAGCGTTGGTTGTCTTCTCCATTTAAAGAGGGATGGGTAAGGGCCTGTTTTAACAATTTTTCATTTTTAAACTCATAGGCCAAATTTTTCATCAATTTTTCCATTTGTCCACCTGTTTCCCGCTATAAATGACAGGGCACGTCATAGAAAATCTATGACGTGCTTTGCCTTTATTAGCGCCAATTATTTGCTTTGTTCAATATAGTCTACAATGTCCCCAACGGTAATAAGTTTTCCGATCATTTCATCTTCTACCATAATACCGAATTGATCTTCTAAATCCATAATCATTACCATAATGTTGGCACTATCCGCTTTTAAATCTTCTACCAATCTGGCCTCTTTAGTAATAGCGGCTTCCTCTACTTTTAATTGTTTTGCAATTAAAGGTGCAACAGTTTCATATACATTTGTCATTTTAAAATCTCCTTGCTTTTTAACTCATTTATTTTAACTGCTATGCAGAAAAAACTTAATTGGATATTTTCCCTAATTCTTCTTCAATCATGGGTACTACCTTGCCTGCTACCATGTTCATTGCCTGCTTAATAGCACAGGCAATAGCATGACCATTACTTGACCCATGGGCTTTAATAACAGGTCCTTTTACTCCCAGTAACGGTGCCCCGCCCACTTCTGTATAGTCCATTTTTTTTCCTACTCTTTTAAAAGCAGGCTTGGCAATCAGGCCCCCAATTTTACCTCTCATATCGGCAAAAAGTTCTGCTTTAATAATGCCCAATAAAGTTTCAGCCATACCTTCCATAAATTTAAGAATTAAATTGCCGGAAAACCCGTCTGCCACCAATACATCTGCCTGATTGTGGGTAATATATCTGGCTTCAATATTCCCTACAAAATGGTAAGGGGCTTTTTCCATTAAGGGATAAGTTTCTTTTACTAAAGCATTTCCCTTTTCCGCTTCATCTCCTATATTCACCAGCCCAACTCTAGGGGTATCTATTCCCATAACCCCTTTCATATAAGCTGAACCCATTAACCCAAATTGTACCAGCCACTCTGCTTGAGAGTCTACATTGGCTCCGCAATCAATTAATAAAAAATATCCTTCTCCATTAGGCAATAAGGGGGCCAGAGCCGGTCTCTCAATTCCCTCAATACGTCCTAAGCGAAACATTCCCCCAGCTAACACTGCCCCTGTTGAGCCTGCAGACACAAAAGCATCTACTTTTCCTTCTTTTAACTGCATCATTCCTTGAACAATGGCAGATTTTGTTTTACGTCTTACCGCCATTACTGGCGCATCGTGGTTGGTAATTTCATCTTCTGTAGGTAATATAATCATTCGCTTTTTGATTTCAGTTGCTGTTTCCACCAGTAAGGCCTCTATTTTTTTCTCATCCCCGGCCAGGGTAATGGTTAAGTCTTTGTCTAAAGAAAGTGCCTCTATGGCTCCTTCTACTGCTGCATTTGGCGCATGATCTCCGCCCATAGCATCTAAAAAGATATGCATAAACTCCCCCACTTTTCAGTTTATATGGTTTTCAAGGGCTGTTTATGGTTCATAAAACCACCTTATATTTACTGTTAACCCATTATATACCAAGTAAAATTGTAACACACAGCCCCCTTCTATGCAAGTGTTCCCCTTCTTTTCTCTTCTATATGTTTTCCTGTTTTACTTTCTCTTTTTCCCTGTCTCTTCTTTTTTTCTGTACAATTTCATAAATACCCTTGACTTTTCATTTGCTATCTATTAGACTAGCTTTAGTAATTTATTTTGAAAGGAGGCTGCGACATGAATGCAATGAAAATTAATCAAAAACTTTTTGGAAAGCTTTTTCCCACTATCATTCTGTCTAAAAGTATGTCCAGTCTCCTAAAGAGCATAGATTTACCTTAGTTTTCTATGCCATTTACGGTGCTTTATGCCGTTGACTGTTCATGCAGTCAACGGTATTTTTTATTGTAAAG
>CAZEIB010000150.1:0-5804 GCA_964511785.1 uncultured Oscillospiraceae bacterium | reverse complement strand
CACAAAGGTAGCTAAGCATCCCTTGCTTTTTCCTCGACTGGATACCATGGTATCCAGCTCCCAATGACCAAAGCTTTCTCTGTTTTCTACTTCTTTGGGACGCTCTGAGATAGATGTGCCATGGACAAAAATACCTCGTGTTTCTTTGCATCTCCCTTTTCCTTTTTGACGAAGGAGTTTGCAATTACCATCTCCTATCTTACCTTGATAAAACCAGTTGTAGATGGTCTTTGTACTTGCTTTTCCTTTGGTCACTGTATGGGCAATTTGTTCCGGTGACCAGGTTGCTGTTAACTTGTCCAGGATGACTTTTGCCAGTTCTAAGCTATATTTTCCTTCCCATCGACTATTTTTTCTTCTGGTAAGATACTGCTCTTGACCGACTTCCCCCTGATATATACTTGAACAGCTGTTTCTTTTTACCTCTCTGCTTATAGTACTAGGACTTCTTTCTATTCTTTTTCCAATCTCACGAAAACTAAAGCCTAATTTTCGCAATTCTTCTATTCGACCACGTTCACATATGGTAAGATGATGATAGCTCATGAGTTTTTCTCCTTGTACGTAGTATTCTTTTCAAATACATTCTACAATAAGAAATTCTTGTGGGCTATTTTCTTCTAGTGCACTTCATTTTACAATCTACCGTTTTCAAGAAAAAACATAAAAACAAGCAATCTCTGTAAAATCTATAATAAAAAAACCGACAGTACTATTCTTAAAAAGAAATCTAAAAAAGCCTTGACAGGATAAGAGGTTTGAGGTAATATAGAGTAGTCGCTGTTGCGACGTACGACGCGGGGTGGAGCAGTTCGGTAGCTCGTCGGGCTCATAACCCGAAGGTCGGAGGTTCAAGTCCTCCCCCCGCTACCATTTTGGCTACGTAGCTCAGCTGGCTAGAGCATTCGGTTCATACCCGAACGGTCATAGGTTCGACTCCTATCGTAGCCACCAAATTGTTTGTAATCTACTATTTGATAGTAGATTTTTTATTTATCCTTTTCTTTAATTACATAGAAAAAATAACGAAAAAAAGGACTTTTTTAACTCTTTTCTTTTTATAAAGTTTAAAACAAAGTAAAAAAGCTTAACTTATTTATGAGTTAAGCTTTTTTGCTTTGCTAATTGGTATTTTATTTTAAAAACTCCGCTATCGATATAGCTGCAATGTTTCCTTCTCCCACAGCTTTTCCAATTTGAAGAGGTTGCCCTGTACAGTCTCCCGCTGCGTATACCCCAGGAATGTTGGTTTCCATACGTCTATTCACTTGGATAAAAGGCCCCTCAGTTTCAAGACCGGTAACCAATTGGTGAAGGGCTACTGCAGGCCTAAAAATAAATAAACCGTCGCTAAAAAAGGCCTTCCCTTCTTTGGTGTTTAATTGAATCTTCTCTTCCTTTTTTTCAATTGAAGAAGGCTTTTCCAAATACACTTTGACAGTTTCCTTTAGTTCATTAACCTCATGTTTTTTTAAAGAAAAATAGGAAACTTTTTTTGCTAAAGTTGCTAAAAAGTTAGCTTCTTCCACTCCTTGAGCGCCACTAGATAAAACAATAACTTCTTTATCTTTATAAAACATTCCATCACAAGTACCACAGTAACTAATTCCCTGCCCAATTAAATCCTCTTCTCCAGGAAAAGTTTTTGGTCTTGCTGATCCCATGGCTAAAACAATGGTTTTAGCATCAATAACTTCATTACCACTTAAAAGCATAAAGCTTTCTCCCATTGGCATAATTTGACGAACAGTGCCTTGGACCACCTCTGCTCCTAAATCTCTACCTTGTTGTTCAAAAACTTCAAGCATTTTTTTTCCACTTACTTGGGGCATTCCCGGATAGTTTTCAATTCTATCTGCTTTGTGTAACCAACTTTCACCATCAGCAGACATTAAAACACATACTTTTAAATTACGCATTCTACCTGTTATTGCAGCAGACCAAGCTGCAGGTCCACCACCAACAATTGCCATATCGTACATTATAATCACCTTTCAGAGCTATATTTTTTTCAAAAATTTCTAACTTTTTTCAAAAAAGCAATTTCCTCAGCATACCCAGATAACTCATTAGGAGTTTCTAATAGAAATGGAATGTTATTGGGAATAGAAGGATGATTGATGAAAGTTGTAAGAGCCTCTTTTCCAATATATCCTTCTCCTATTTTTGCATGTCGGTCTTTATGACTATTTAAAGGATTTTTACTATCATTTAAATGAATCGCTTTTAGTTTTTTTAAACCAATTACTTTATCAAAATCCTCCAGCACCCTGTCTACTTGATTGACAATATCATAGCCTCCATCAAAAACATGGCAAGTATCCAAGCATACTCCAATTTTTTCTTGGTGAGTGATATTTTCAATAATTTTTTGTATTTCTTCAAAATTCCTGCCAATTTCACTCCCTTTACCTGCCATGGTTTCAAGTAAAATGGTGGTGTTCATTTCAGGTGTAATAATTTCATTTAAAGCGTTAATAATAAAAGCAATTCCAATGTCTGTACCTTGTTTTACATGGCTTCCAGGGTGAAAATTATATAAATTTCCCGGCAAATATTCCATTCTCATTAAATCATCTTTAATGGTTCTAAGGGCAAAGGCTCTGGTTTCTTCTTTATCTGAAGCTAGGTTTAAAGTATAAGAGCCATGAGCTAACAATGGACCAAATTTCTCCTCTTCCATTAGAGATAAAAGCGCCTTAACATCTTCAGGGTCAATAGCCTTTGCATTCCCTCCTCTTGGGTTTCTTGTGAAGAACTGAAAGGTATTGGCTCTAATAGACAAAGCCTCCTTCCCCATATGAAAAAATCCCTTTGATGACGACAGATGACAACCTATATAAAACATTCTCTCACCTCAATTACACAATACAATATATATACCCAAAAAACAATTCTTTAAAACATTTTATTTGTCTTTTCAAATTTAAAGCCGAAAAAGAGAGTTTTCTCCCTTTTTCGGCAAAATGAATTGATCTTTTTATTCTGGATAGGTCCTTATTGAAATAATTATTTAAAATAGTCCATTGCACCTTCAAATAAAGGTTGATAGAGGTTTCCGGCAATATTTTTATATAACCCTGGGCTGTAACGTTCAGAATGCCCCATCTTACCTAAAATTCGTCCCTCTAAGGACATAATTCCCTCTATGGCCCCCATCGATCCGTTAGGATTAAAAGGCATTTCCATAGTAGGAATTCCTTCCAAATTAACATATTGAGTAGCAATTTGTCCATTTTGGGCTAAGGAAGCAACAGTTTCCGGACTCGCAATAAACCTTCCCTCTCCGTGGGAAATGGGAATCGTATAAATTTCATCTAACCTGCACTTTGATAGCCAAGGAGACTGATTGGAAAGAATTTTAGTTTGTACCATCATGCTTTGATGACGACCTATGGTGTTAAAAGTTAAGGTTGGGTCAGTAAAAGATTGGGCATCTTTAATTTCTCCATAAGGAAGCAAGCCTAATTTTATCAAAGCTTGAAAACCATTGCATATTCCTAAAGCCAAGCCATTATTTTGATGAAGTAGATTATGAACAGCATCCCTAATTTTTTCATTTCTAAAAAAAGAAGCGATGAGTTTTGCAGATCCTTCCGGTTCATCTCCACCGGAAAATCCTCCGGGAAATATAAGCATTTGACTATTCTTAATTTTATCGGCCACAACCTCTATACTTTCTTTTACCTGTGTAGCCGTTAAGTTTTGAATAACAAATAACTCTCCTTGCCCCCCTGCTCTTTCAATAGCTTTTAAGGTATCTATTTCACAGTTGGTTCCTGGAAAAACCGGTATAAATCCTTTAGGTTTACTTATAGAAAGGTTAAGCTTGTTAGGTTTATAGTCATGAATGTTTTCTTTTAATACAACTAACTTTTCTGTTTTATCTGTTTTTCTTGGGAATACAGGTTGAAAGGTTTTCTCATATTCTTTTTCTACAATGGCTAAATCAATTACTTCATTTAAAATTTTCAAAGAATTTTCCTTAATGGTGTTCCCTATTTCAAGTCCAAAAGATAAATCTTCACTACTTTCAACTAAAAAACTGCCATATTGCCAGGAATACAACTCTTCCTTTGTGATGTTTTCCAGTTGCGCACCAACTTTATTTCCAAAAGAAGATTTACATAAAGCTTCAAATAATCCTCCTTTGGAAAGGGCATAAGCCGATAAGATTTTTCCACTCGCAATTCCTTCGTGTAGTTCATCACAAACTTGCAAAAATCCTTCAGGATTTTCCAGAGGATTGGTTTTTAATAAATATAGTTTATGGTTTGCTTTCTTAAATTCCGGAGAACATACCTCATGAATATTTCCATGGGACACAGCAAAACTAATTAATGTTGGAGGTACATGAATTTCCTCGAAAGTACCGGACATACTATCTTTACCGCCAATAGCAGCCACTTTAAAATTCATTTGAGCATCCAAAGCCCCCAGTAATGCAGAAGTTGGTTTTCCCCATTTAACCGGATCCTCTTCAAGGCGCTGAAAGTACTCTTGAAAGGTTAAGTAGATATTTTTTGTGGAGAGGCCACTAGCTGCAATTTTAGCAATACTTTCAACCACTGCATAATAGGCACCTAAGTAAGGCGATTGTTCACTTAAATAAGGGTTATACCCGTAAGCCATTGCAGAACAAGTAGTGGTATCTCCTTCCAATACAGGAATTTTAGCTATCATACTTTGAGTTGGTGTTTTTTGATATTCCCCCCCATAAGGCATCAATACACTACCTGTACCTATGGAACTATCAAACCATTCTCCCAAACCTTGTTGACTGGCATGATTTAATTGGGCCATCCATTGATTGGCCTGCTCTTGTAAAGAGCCCTTGGGAATATCGGGCTGAGTTAAAGATTGAGGTGTAATTTTTACCTGTGCCGTTTTAGGGGCACCGTTAGAATTTAAAAACTCTCTTGATAAAGATACAATATTTTTTCCCTGATATGCCATTATCATATAAGGTTTTTGAGTAATCTCAGCAACGATTGTCGCCTCCAAATTCTCTTCCAAGGCAGCCTTTAAAAAATGGTTTACATTATGAGGATCTATTACTACAGCCATTCTTTCTTGGCTTTCAGAAATGGCTAACTCCGTTCCATTTAAACCTTCATATTTTTTTGGTATTGCATCTAAATTTATCAAAAGCCCGTCTGCTAGTTCACCAACAGCAACACTTACCCCACCAGCACCAAAATCGTTACAGCGTTTAATTAAAGTACTTACTGCAGAATTTCTAAAAAGTCTTTGTAACTTTCGTTCAACTACAGGGTTTCCCTTTTGCACTTCCGTGCCAGAAGTCTCTAGGCTGTCTAAATGATGAGACTTTGAAGATCCAGTTGCGCCGCCAACCCCATCTCTTCCTGTTCGTCCACCAACTAAAATGACAAGATCCCCAGGTGCAGGCACTTCTCTAAAAACGTTTTTCTTAGGAGCAGCTCCTAAAACCGCTCCTACTTCCATACGTTTTGCCCCATAACCTGGATGATAAATTTCTTCTACTAACCCAGTAGCTAAGCCAATTTGGTTTCCATAACTACTATATCCTGCTGCGGCAGTAGTAACAATTTTTCTCTGAGGTAATTTTCCTTCAATAGTTTCTTCTACAGGCTGTAAGGGGTTTGCTGCTCCCGTAACACGCATTGCCTGATAAACATAAGTTCTCCCAGATAGAGGATCCCTAATAGCACCACCTATACAGGTTGCCGCTCCACCGAAAGGTTCGATTTCTGTAGGATGGTTATGCGTTTCATTTTTAAACATTAAAAGCCAGTCTTCTTCAATACCATCACGGTCTACTT
>CAZEIB010000149.1:0-5850 GCA_964511785.1 uncultured Oscillospiraceae bacterium | reverse complement strand
TTAATGTTTGTAAGAACTGGCAAATGTATTTGTTTTTGCTTTTACCTTTGGTGTATTTAATTATTTTTAAATACATCCCTATGGCAGGTCTTCAAATTGCCTTTCGTAAATACACTCCCCGTCAAGGGCTTTGGGGCAGCCAGTGGGTAGGTTGGTACCAGTTTAATAAATTTTTCAACTCCTACCAATTTGAAAGGGTGTTGGTTAACACCCTGCGCCTTTCCTTTTATTCTTTATTGGCAGGTTTTCCTATTCCAATTTTAATGGCCCTTGGAATGAATGCTGTTAGAAGCAAGCGCTATCAGTCTGTTATACAAAACATTACCTACTTACCTTACTTTATTTCCACTGTGGTAATAGTAGGTATTCTTACCCAAGTTTTTAACACAAGGGTTGGTATTTACTCTATGTTGTTTCGTTCTATAACAGGTAACCCCGATGTGCCTGACCTATTGGCTTCCGCCTCTGTATTTCCTCATATGTATGTATGGTCGGGTATTTGGAGTGAAACGGGATGGAATACTATTATATATATGGCTGCTCTCTCCTCTGTAGATCCTGAACAGCATGAAGCTGCTGTTATTGATGGCGCCAGTCGCTTTAAGCGGTTAATTCATGTAGATATACCTGCAATACTTCCTACCATTACCATTATGCTTATTTTACGTTGCGGTCAATTGATGGGTATTGGTTTTGACAAGGTTTATTTAATGCAAAACCAATTAAATTTACCAACCAGCGAAGTTATTTCTACTTATGTATATAAAGTGGGTCTATCTGCCAGTGGAGGCAACGATTTTTCCTACGCTACTGCCATTGGTTTTTTCAACTCCCTTATCAACATGGCCCTGCTTGTAACTGTTAACTTCATCTCTCGCAAAGTAAGCAACACCAGTCTTTGGTAGAAAGGGGAAAAAATGACCAGTACTTCTTTTAAAAAAAGTTCTGTAAAAGGAAATAAAATTGCCGTATCTACCGGGGATAAGACTTTTTATTTGACCATTGAAATTATTTTAGCTGTTTTTACCCTTGTTGTGCTTATTCCCCTCATTTATATTGTGGCCTCTTCCTTTTCGTCTCCATCGGCTGTTAGTAGTGGTAAGGTTTTTTTATGGCCAGTAGATTTTTCTTTAGAAGGATATAAAACCGTATTTGAAAATAAGTTAATAGGTTCTGCCTACTTAAACACTTTTATTTATACGGTTTCCGGCACCCTCATCAACTTATTTATGACCATGATTGCCGCTTATCCTTTAGCACGCAAAAACCTTCCTTTTAAAGGATTTTTCCTTTTTCTTTTTACTTTCACCATGCTCTTTAATGGTGGTACCATCCCCAATTATATTTTAATGAAGGATTTACATCTGCTTAACACTCGTTGGGCCATGATTTTACCGGGAGCGATTTCTGTATACAATATGATTATTGCCAGAACCTTTATTCAAAACATCCCCGATGATTTACACGAAGCCGCCTCTATTGACGGCTGTAGTGATTTTAAGTTTTTTCTGAAAATGGTTTTACCTTTGTCTGTTACCTTAATGTCTGTATTAACTTTATATTATGCTGTTGCCCACTGGAATGCTTACTTTAATGCTTTTTTATATTTAAATGATCGCAAACTTTATCCCCTACAAATTGTTTTAAGAGAAATTTTAATTGCCAATAGCATTAGTGCAGGAGAAGTAGTAGATGATTTAACCATGTCTGCTAAACAAGGTATGGCAGAACTACTTAAGTTTTCTTTAATCATTGTATCCAGTCTTCCTGTATTGGTTTTATACCCCTTTGTAAAGAAATATTTCCTTCAAGGGGTAATGATTGGTGCTTTAAAAGGCTAATCTAAAGTTATTTTATGAATAAAGGAGAAAGTTTTATGAATGATTTTACTTCCAACGCCTTTGGTCCCTTGGAAGATTTACACTGCCACAGTTACCTGTCCAGCTGTTGTAACGACAAAAACATGACCCCTACTACCCTTCTTACCCATGGCCAACAGGCAGATTACAGTAGCATTTGCCTTACCGATCACCTGTGGGATGATGCTGTTTCAGGCTCATCCACTTGGTATCAGCCACAAAATATTACCCATGTTCAAAAATCTCTTCTCCTGCCAAAAGGTGCCATTCCTTTTTATTTTGGTTGTGAAACAGAATTACCGGCAAACGGCATTCCTGCTCTACATCCGGATCACTTTTCTTTATTTGATTTTGTAGTGATTCCTGTAAACCATATGCATATGGGAGAGCTTACAAGAAGTAAAACCATTAACAGCCCTAAAGAAATGGCACTATATATAGAAGATCGCTTGGAAAACCTTTTGTTTTTGGACCTACCCTTTGAAAAAATCGGTTTGGCTCACCTTACTTGTAATTTAATGTATAACGAAGGAAATATTCTTGATGTGGTTCAAGCCATGAACTATTCTCGTCTTCTATCCATTTTTTCAGGCTATGCACAAAAAGGTACGGGTATTGAATTGAATGCCCATGCTTTTCCCAATTGGGAGGAAGACAAAGAAATGTTACTAAAAATATACCTAGCCGCCAAAGAAGCTGGTTGTTTATTTTATTTAAGTTCCGATGCCCATAAGGTGGAAGATTTATCTGCAGTTGCTAATAATTTACCACCTGTTATAGAAGCTTTACACCTCACCTCAAACAACCGCTACCGCATTTCACCCCCATCCATTTAAAGGTTACAGCTAATGAAGCTGAAATCATATATCAAAAGGAGGATTCTCTATGTCAATGAAACGTATCCTTTCCCTGGTTTGTACCTTAGCTATTTTGTTTACCCTTCCCATCACCTCTTTGGCAGAAACAGCCGATCGTCCAACCCTTACCATTCTTATGGCCCAAGATACTTATGTAGAAGATTATGATACCAATGCTTTTACTAAATATATTGAAGATGCTATGAATGTGAACTTGGAATTTGAACTTCTTCCTGCCAATACCAATGATGCAGCCGATAAACTGGCAGTTATGATTTCATCAGGCCAAAAATTACCTGATATTATCAACTTCGCCTTAGATGTTACCACCACCTATCGTTATGCCCAAACAGGTGCCCTTATCCCCTTAACTGAATACTATGAAACCCTTGGGGAAAATGTAAAAACCATTGAAGAAAAACACCCCGGCTTATATGAGTATATTCGTTGCCCCGATGGAAACCTCTATTCCATCCCCAGCTATTTTATTGGTTTACATGATGAAGTAAAATATAAAATATGGATTAACCAAACATGGTTGGATAATTTAAACTTACAAATGCCTACTACCACCGAAGAATTATATACTGTGCTAAAATCCTTTAAGGAACAAGACCCTAACGGCAACGGCAAGCAGGATGAGTACCCCTTAGTGGGAGCCACCGGCTGGTCTCAAGACCCTACTATTAACTTAATGAACTCCTTTATTTACGATGGTGACGAGGATCACTACATTGTTGACAATGGAAACATTGATGTAGCTTATAACAAAGATGCCTGGAAAGAAGGCCTTTTGTATATGCGCCGTTTGGTAGATGAAAAACTCTTAGACCCTATTTCCTTCACTCAAGACGACCCTCAGCTTAGAGCTATGGCCAATAACGAAGGTGAAGCCATTGTTGGCGCCTTTGCTTTTAGTTCCATTACCCTTTTGCCTGTGGCCACCAGTCCTTACGTTAAAGACTTTGTTGGTATGCCCCCTATGAAAGGGCCTGAAGGAGTAAGCTTTGCCAGCTATGCAAAAGCCCTACCCACTAACCGCTGGTTCATTACTGCCGATTGTGAAAACCCTGAACTTGCCTTTAAAATTGGAGATTTCTTGTTCGACCCCACCGAAGAAGCTTTTAAACGTGCCCGTTACGGTATTGAAGGAGAACATTGGTCTAGGGCTAAAGAAGGGGATGTTGCCATGTTTGACGGCTATCCTGCCACCCACAAACAAGAGGTAAACATTTGGACCCAAAGTCAAAATGCCCATTGGCGTAATAATGCCCCCCTATACACACAAAATACAGCCCAAGGCGGAGTATGGGATGGGGATCCGGAGCATTATGACAGAAAAATTGCCAATATCGTTACCATTTATCAAGAAAACATTCCTAAAGAAGGTACCTATGTTCCCACTATTTCTTTTACAGAAGAAGAAATGCAGGAAATTAGTGAAATTCGTTCTACCTTAAAAACCTATGTAAAAGAATGTGAAGTTCGCTTTATTACTAGGGATATGGACATTGACTCTGAATGGGATAGTTATGTAAACGAACTAAACCGTATCGGTTTAGAAAGATTCCTAGAAGTAAGTCAAGTAGCCTATGATAGAATGTTTAAATAGAATTTTTTGTACTTTAAAAACACCTTGTTTTAAAAGCATTACACCACATCTTTTAAAATAAACCTACCTTAAAAAGCCTCCTTTTATTTACATTGGGTCACCCCCTCTTACTTAAAAGGAGGCTTTTTAGAAGGTGTTTATTAAATCTATTGGATTAATTAAAATCCTTTAGTATTTATACCAATACACATTGTTTTTTCATTTTTTTGCTTTTAGGAGGAATCCCTATGAAATCAAACACCACAAAAGAAACTATCATCAGCCAAAAGCCACCTCCCCTTTCATCTCTTTCTCATTTCTTTAAAGGAAGTGGCCACAAATACGAATATGATTATTTTACTGCTGAATCCATTGTAGTTAATGGCAATGATGAGGATTTTAATAAAAATCCTTCCTTTAGCATCTTTCATATTATGGATTACACTAAAAAGAATTTACCTGATAACGGAATACAAGCAAATGGTTCAGCAACACAAAACATGTCTTCTTCTTATGTCATCCTTTCAGGAGAGGAAGCTTTGCTTATTGACATGGGAAACGATCCTTTAACCACAGCCAAAAACTTTGGTGAAAATGGTGAGGATGAACTTGTTTTTAAAAAACTAATACAGGAATATAAAAGCATTGTATTAAGTTTAATTAAAAACCGTAAGCTCACTATTGCCATTACCCACCTTCATCATGACCATATTGGTTATTCAGCAGCCTTTGAAAATGAAGATGTAACTGTGTTTTTTCCGTTAGCCGATATAAATGAAGAAATAAAGGACCGATTTAAAAAATATAACTTACAACCATTCATCCCAGGCGAGAACAATATTTCTATTGGTGAAGTGATTGTTAATACCCTTTCTTGCCCCGGTCATACTCCAGGTTCCACTTTGTTTTTAATCAGTACCCCACTTATTAGTTATAATCAAGCTACTACAAACGGCAGCATTACTTATTTTATATTTTCCGGCGATGCCATAGGCTCAGGGTCCAGTGTATGGTTTTTTTCTTTAGAGGGATTGAAAACATTACGTAATCATATTGGTGCTGTTATTGAAAATTTAGAAAATATTATTGCTTCTAATAAAAATTCTCACTTTCATGTTACCGGTAAAGCAGAAATTCTATTTTTAGGTGGCCACACATGGCAATATACCAACCGGTTCGGCTTAATGAATATGGACATTGAATACATTAAAAGCATGGAGAATTCACTACATGCCCTAGCTGATAAAAGCAAATGGAAGTACGATGGAGACGACGGTCTCTCTTTAGAACAATGGCTAAAACAAGGAAGGGTGGTTTTAAAATCTGCAGATCATTTAGATCTCTATACAGCTTATTTTGGAACTACCTTAACCTCATCAGCGGCTATTACCTGCCCCTTATTCATGCTGAAAGAATATGCCGGTATTTAGCTTTATTCTCTTTCAATTAACCGCTACTTACCTATATATTTCATCTTAAAATATATAATTGAAAACACAAAAAAGAAGGAGGGCCCTTTTAATGAAAGTCCCTCCCGCCTGTT
>CAZEIB010000148.1:0-5875 GCA_964511785.1 uncultured Oscillospiraceae bacterium | reverse complement strand
TGATGATCAGCGGGAACAAAGTGATTTACACCTGACTGTATCAGGAACCAAAGAAGCCATTTTAATGGTAGAAGCTGCAGCCAATGAGTTATCTGAAGAAGTAATGCTTACAGCCATTATGTTGGCCCATGAAGAAATTAAAAAGATCATTGCTTTTCAAGAAACCATTATTAGGGAACTTGGCAAAGAAAAAGTAGAAGTACCTTTAGCCTTAGTAGGAGAAGACATTGCCAATGCGGTACGTGCCTTTGCCTATGATAAGTGTGTATATGCTTTTTCCACCTTTGATAGAGATGAAAGAGGAAGAAGAGAAGCCCAAACTAAAGAGGAAACTTTAGCAGAATTTGCAGAAGTTTACCCTGAAAGAGAATGGGAAATTGTTGATGCCCTATACGGTTTAAATAAAGAAATTATGCGTAAACGTATTTTGGAAGAAGGGATTCGTCCCGATGGCAGAGCAACGGAAGAAGTGCGCAAAATTTGGTGTGAAACAGGGGTGTTACCAAGAACCCATGGTAGTGCCGTGTTTACCAGAGGTCAAACCCAAGCCTTAACGGTAACAACTTTGGGTACTATGGGAGATGCCCAAACTTTAGACGGTTTAGGCAAAGAAGATGAAAAACGCTATATGCACCACTATAACATGCCTCCTTACGCTACCGGAGAAGCCGGTAGAATGAGAGGACCTGGCAGAAGGGAAATTGGGCATGGAGCCTTAGCTGAAAGGGCTTTGGAACCTGTTATTCCAAGTGAAGATGATTTTCCTTATGCATTACGCTTAGTAAGTGAAGTGTTAAGCAGTAACGGTTCTTCTTCCATGGCCTCTGTATGTGGGTCTACTTTATCTTTAATGGATGCAGGAGTACCTATTAGTGCGCCTGTAGCAGGGATTGCCATGGGGTTAATTAAAGATGAAACCAGTGATAAAGTATCTGTACTAACAGATATTCAAGGCCTAGAAGACTTTTTAGGAGATATGGACTTTAAAGTAGCCGGTACCATGAATGGCATTACCGCCATTCAAATGGATATTAAAATTGCCGGAATAGATGAAGAAATTTTAAAACGTGCCTTATCTCAAGCTTTAGCTGGAAGGTTACATATTTTAGGTATTATGCTTGAAACCTTAGGGCAACCAAGGGCAGAAATGAGCCCCTTTGCCCCTAAAATTATCCGCTTTACCATTAACCCTGAAAAAATTCGTGAGGTTATTGGGCCAGGTGGAAAGATGATCAATAAAATTATTGAAGAAACCGGTGTGAAAATTGACTTGGAAGATGACGGTAGTGTGTTTATTGCCTCAACCGATAGTCAAGCAGCAGCCAAAGCCCGTGGTATTATTGAAGGCATTGCTAAAGATGTGGAACTTGGCGAAGTATACCAAGGAAAAGTAGTGCGAATTATGAATTTTGGCGCCTTTGTTGAGTTGTTGCCCGGAAAAGACGGAATGATTCATATTTCAAAATTGGCTAACCATAGGGTAGAAAAAGTGGAAGACGTGCTTAAAATTGGGGATATCATTGAAGTAAAAGTAAAAGAAATTGATCCTCAAGGACGGGTAAACCTTGTTCGTAACGATATTGAATACGATCAAAAACCACCGCAAAAAGAAGGAATCCGTCAAAGACCGCCACGTAGAGAAAGTCAAAACTAATCAACATCAAACAAGGCTGCGCTGCTAGGGTTTAGCAGCGGGCCTTTTTTTAAAAATAGCTTTATATTGGAGGAAACCTGTATGATAAAACGCTGGCAGCTAGACAATGGGCTATGGGTAGTAGCAGAGCCAATGGATCATGTGCGCTCTGTAGCCGTTGGAGTTTGGGTTGGGGTGGGTTCTTTAAACGAAAAAGAAGAAGAAAACGGACTCTCCCATTTTATTGAACATATGGTATTTAAAGGCAGCGAAAAACGAACGGCAAAGGATTTTGCAGAAGAGATGGATAGTGTGGGGGGCAGTTTAAATGCTTTTACTGGTAAAGATTGTACCTGCTTTTATGCCAAAGTAATAGATGAAGACTTGCCTTTAGCCATGGATATCTTGGCCGATTTAACCTTAAATGGGGTTTTTGATGAAAAAGAGTTGGAAAAAGAACGGGGGGTTATTTTAGAAGAAATTGCCATGGTGGAGGACACCCCGGAAGATTTGGTCCATGAGCTTTTGTCAAAAGCGCAATTTCATAATGATCCCTTAGGAAGAACCATTTTAGGGACTAATGAGCAAATCAAAAAGTACCAAAAAGAAGATTTACTAAAGTACCAAAAAAATCATTATGTACCGGAAAACACTGTGATTGCCGTTGCAGGGCATTATGATGAGGAAAAACTCAAAAAACTGGTCAATCAATACTTTGGCCAGTGGAAGAAAAACCCTTTTCCAACAGTTTCCTTAGAAAAAAACTTTTACAATCACCATTTGTTTATGGAAAAGAACACCGAGCAGACCCAAATTTGCTTTGGCTATGAAGGAGCTGCTTCCGGGAGCGAAGAAAGCTATGCCTTATCTGTAATAAACAATGTGATTGGGGGCAGTATGTCCTCAAAATTATTTCAGCGTATTAGAGAAGAAATGGGTAAAGCTTATTCTGTTTACAGTTACCCGATTAGCTATAAACATACGGGGGTATTCAATATTTACGCTGGTACTTTGCCGGAAAATGCCCTTGAAGTGGCAAAAGAAATTTTACTGACAATGGCAAGTATAGGTAAAGAGGGAATAGATGAAAAAGCTTTTATTCAAGGGAAAAGCCAACTAAAGGGATCTTTTTTGTTAGGCCTTGAAAGTGTAGGTGGGCGAATGCAGGGCATTGGCCGCAGTCAGCTATTACAAGGCAATGTAAAAGAAATTGAAGAAGTGCTTGAAAAAATTGAAGGGGTTACTTTAGAAAAAGTAAATCTTTTATGCAAAAAACTTTTTTCTGTAGTACCGGCTATAGCTATTGTAGGAAAGGGAGCAGAAAAACTATTGGAAGAGATTAAGAAAGAAGGAAGGCTTAATGGATAAATTAGATTATATTTTTCATCTTCAGCAGTTGTTTCAAGAAGAATTAATTGAAAAGCGTCATTTACATGGATTAACCACCCAACAATGGATAGAAAAGCAAACTTTGGCTATGTTGTCGGAAATGGCAGAGTTGCTAGATGAAGTGAATTTTAAATGGTGGAAGAACCCGAAACCTTTAAATGAAGATGCTATAAAAGAAGAACTGGTAGATATTTTACATTTTTTTGTTAGTATGTGTTTAACTACCGGAATGGATGGGAAGGAACTTTATCAAAGATATGTTGAAAAAAACAAAGAAAACATTAAAAGACAGGAAGGAAAAAGCAAAAAGGAAGGATATAGCCTTAAGGAGTTAAAAGAATAAGGCTTTTCATATAAAAAGAGGTTACAAAGTATTTAAATATAAAGACAAATGTGTTACCATGCCCTTGACGGAGTAAACTGTAAAGGACAAACTTTAAGCATAGAATTACAGAAAGGAAAGTGGATATGAAAAGATTTTTATCTTGGCTTTTGGTAGCAGTAATATGTATCGGGTTGTTTTCTTTTGTAACAGCAGAAGGAAATAATGGAAAAGATGGAATTATTTTTACTGAAAAAACCGGAAACACTGAAAACAAAGAAAAAGAACAATCTGTTGATGGCCTACAAGAAAGAGAAGCGCCTACCATTAAAACCCCTGTGCAGGAAAAACCAAGTGAGACTATTGCTCCTTTAGAGAAACCCTCAGAGGATGATTTTTCAGAAGAGGATGTTTTAGAGGGGATGGAAGAAGTCGATTTTTCTCAGTTTCAGAACATCGATATTTTGCCGGAAGAGTATGAAAAAATTGTACCTCAAAATTATATTCCCGTTTTTTTAAATAACTACTTCGATGCCCAAGTTTTTGGCTTTGTAAATCCAAAAGGAGAGGCAGAGTTTCGTATTTATGCTGGGAAAGATGGAAACAACGGTTTTTATGAAGCAGTTGTGACTCCAGTAAAAGGGAAAAATGCTAGTGGTAAAGAAGAAGTTCAGTTTACTGTAATCATTAACGAACAAAAAGGGATCATAACAGATCAAGAAGAAAATTTTGGTGTCCCTTCAAAAATTGCCAATGCAAAAGGTTCTAAATTACCAAAAGGCGGTTACGACCAAGTAGGTAAAACGAAAGGTTTCTATATTTTCAACAACCTTTTTGGAAAACAAGAGTATAGAAAGTATGCTTCCTACGACAAGAAAAACTACAGTATGTATAAAGCTAATGCTCAAGGAGAGATTATACCGGGTACTTTTGAGTTAGTAATGGCAGACGATGTAAAAAGCAAAGCAAAAGGTGGAACTACCTTAGAAATGATAGAAGATTTGGCCAAGGGTTGGAAACAACAAATGATTGCTGTAATTGACGGGAAAAGGTATGTTATTGAAACCAGTTATCCGGACTTAGAGGCTACCTTGCAGCGAGAAGGAATAGAGTACAACATTCCGGCAGTAAAAGCACCTAGCCAACAAAGTAGTAACAAAGGAAATAGTGATAAAAAACCAAGCTCGGGTGGAACTTTGAAACTAGGCAGAGAAGGTAATGACGTATTTAACTTTACTGAAAAATTGGTACAATTAGGGTACTTATCTGGAACTAGTAAAGTGTATAACGATACAGTAAAAAATGCTGTAAAAAATTTCCAAAAAATTAACGGTTTAAAAGTAGATGGCATTGCGGGAAGCAACACTATTGCCAAAGTAAACGGGTTATTAACAGCTACTCCCACACCACCGCCGGTTGTGACGGCAACACCACCACCTGCTGTGACAGCAACACCAATCCCAACTCCAACCCCTATTGAGTCAGAATCACCTGTTCCTGCCCCTCCTGTAGAAGAACCTAAAGAAGATAATAAAGGAAAAGAAGAAACTGGCTCAAAACCTGATACTGGTACAGATAATAAAGAAACAAACAATAAAACAACCCCTTAGTAAGTAAAACAAAGCGCTACAACATAATGGTTGCAGTGCTTTGTTTTATCAAAGAATGAAAAAACGGCTAATCAAGCTACTTTGTAAATTTTAGTTTAATGTTAGAATAATTAAAACAATTTTGTGATATACTTATTCAAATCATGTTTTAAAAGGAGTGGTTTTTTGGAAAAACTCTATAAAATGGCTACCTTGTTAACAGAACGGTATTCTGAAGGAAATGAACCTTTTCAAATGATGGCTCGCTTATTGGAAGAATGTGGTGAAGTGGCAAAAGAAGTTCATTTATGGGAAAACAGCGGAATCAAGAGAATGAAGTACGGAACACCTGTAAAAGAGGACCTTGCAAACGAAATACGGCAAGTATATATTGTACTGGCTCAACTTCTTCAATATTATCATCTTGAAATAAACTTTGAAAACAGTGTTGAACAATTTCTTAAGAATTTTTCTCCTGAAGACCATCGTAAAAAACAAGTTTAATTTAGAAGTTTTATATAGAATGGCTAAGTTAAATTCTTTTACAACGAATATACTTAGCTTAATAATTCTACTTTATACAGATGTAGGGGAAATTATAAAGATTTTTATTAATTCAATAAAAGCCTTGACAATCATTTAAAATTGGGTTACAATTCATATCGTCGCTGTTTTAAATTAGCGACTTCGGGGTGTGGCGCAGTCTGGTAGCGCACGTGCTTTGGGAGCATGGGGCCGGGGGTTCAAATCCTCTCACCCCGACCATTTTATAAAGTACGCCCAACAATTGTGG
Source organism: uncultured Oscillospiraceae bacterium (assembly GCA_964511785.1). GTDB lineage: Bacteria > Bacillota > Clostridia > Christensenellales > Aristaeellaceae > CAYFQH01. Next base: position 149 of record CAZEIB010000148.1, on the reverse strand, counting down.
CTCCTTGGTCAAGCGGTTAAGACACCGCCCTTTCACGGCGGTAACAGGGGTTCGAATCCCCTTGGAGTCATTCTTTTGTCTAATTTAATAGGGTTTTTTGGACCTTTAGCTCAGTTGGTTAGAGCAACCGGCTCATAACCGGTCGGTCC
>CAZEIB010000147.1:0-5920 GCA_964511785.1 uncultured Oscillospiraceae bacterium | reverse complement strand
TGCTAAATCAAGTAGTGCGAGAAGCCCTTCATACCATGATGGATTGGTATATTGGTAGTGAGAATAAATTTTCGATTTCAACAGGGAAAATGGGTAAATACTATCAAAAATATTTACCTGAAAACCTTTATAAAACCTATTGTAAAACTTATCCAAAAGGGAATATGAAAGCCCTTTGGGAAAGCCTTTGGCTGATGTGTGATTTGTTTTCTTTGATGGGAAAAAAAGTGGGGGAGGATTTGGGCTTTATCTACCAGCAAAAAGAAGAAGAGGGAGCTAGAAAGTATATAAAGTGGGTAGTTGAAAAAACAAAACAAAAAAAAGATTAAAGAATAACTTAGCCCCTTGCTTTTAAAACAAGGGGCTAAGTTAAAAAGGAGGAACAATCCTTTTTTATTTGTTTTGATTTCGGCTACCGTGTTTAATAATCCACTTACAGGCCTTGCTTTGGGGAAGATTTTCCCACCGGGAAATAATATATTGGGCCTTTTCAGGGGCTTGTTTAAACAAATCGTTTAAGTTGTTGCCAACACTTTTTTGCACAAATTTTTCCGGGTCATCTTTTAAACGGGTAAGAAGAAGGGTGTAACGGTCAAACTCTTCAAGGGCTACCAAAAGTTTTGGGCTCCAAGGTAAATAAATGCGTACCCCTTCACTGGCAAGGCGGCGTACATGTACATTTTCATCTTCTGTCCATAAAATCAGTTCCTTCATTACTTTTTCAGGTTGGTTTTGTAAAAGAGGGCGAATGGCATATTCACCTGTAAAACGCTTGGTTAATTCCTTTAAAAAAGCCAAAGAAAGGGACCAGTTGTCGGTGCCGTTACGTTCTACATACCTGCCAATAGGCCATAGCCACCAGCCGAAGGTAAACATCCCTTGGGAGGTAGTTAATTCAGGCCCTAATATTTGATAAAAGGCTTCAATGTTTTCTTCATAGGAAGGGCTCATGGTATTTTCCAGTGCGTCAACAATACAATCAAAACGGGCAAAAAGCTCTTTGTCTTCCAAGTTTCCTAAAAGGGCATGAGAAAATTCTTCCTGCTGAAAAGAAGGCATAACGGATTTAATTTTTTCACCAAGGCTTTGTATATACTCATGGTTATAATAATCTTTATGTTTCAAAGGGAACTCCTCCTAACAATAGGTGTTTTTTTAAGTTGTTTTGCCTTAGCAACTTAACACTATACGTATACTGATGATACCATAATCATGATTTGTATGCTAAGGGTTTAAACAATAGAGGAAATTTTATAGTAAGTAAATGGAAATAGAAAAAAACTCCTTGACTCTCCCCTTAGGGGATGGTTTATGATAGATGTAGTAAGGAGGAATGAAGGTGCTGACCAAAGAAGTAGCTACTTTAACAGGAGTAAGTGTGCGCACACTACACCACTATGATAAATTGGGGCTTTTAACCCCTAAACGCCAAGGGGAAAATGGATACAGGCACTATAGCCAAGAAGATGTAGATACCCTGCAGCAAATTTTATTTTTTAAGGCCTGTGGGTTTTCCTTAAAAGCCATTAAAAACCTTTTAGAAAACCCCAACTTTAATAAAGAAGAGGCCTTTCGCCTTCAAATTAAAGCCCTTACTTACGAAAAAGAAAAAATTGAAGGGATGATAAATACCATTTATCAATCTCTGGCCCATGTAAAAGGAGAGAAAACCATGACCAATGAAGAAAAATTTAAAGCTTTTGATTTTTCCCACAACCCCTACGAAGAAGAAGCCCGAAAGCGCTGGGGAGATAAGGCAGTGGATGAAAGTAATCGCCGTATAAACCATTTAAAAAAAGAAGAAAAAGAGGAACTGGGGAAAAATATGGAAGCACTCTTTACCCGTTTAGCTTCCCTTATGGAAGAAGGGGTTACCAAAGAGGAGGTAGACAAGGAGATAGATGAAATGTACCGCCATTTTAACAAACATTTTGGCAGTTATACCTTGGAAGCCTTTAAAGGCCTTGGGCAAATGTATGTGCAGGATGAACGGTTTACAAAAAACTTAAACAAAGTACGCCCGGGGCTAGCAGCTTTTTTGGCAGAAGCTATGGGAAATTATGTAGATAAAAGAATAAAATAGAATCTTTAAATCAAAAAACCACAAGAGAATAAATTCTTGTGGTTTTTTGATGGAGTTTTTGTAGGGTAAAAAAAGGAAGATATTAAAAAAGAAAGATATTGAAAAAGAAGGAGCAAAAAACGCATAGGTGAATACATTAGGTGTGAAGGCATTAAAGAAGATAAGATGAAAAAAGAAAGATTTACATTCATTGCCCTATAAGAAGGAATAAGATATACTAAAAACAACAAAAAAGCTTCCAATATCTAGGGTTATAGATAGGAGAATTATATGAAAAAAAGATTAAAAAAATTTTGTTTATTTACTGCCTTATGGCTGTTTTTTGTGGTTTCCCTTCCTTGTTATATGGCGTATGGAGAAATAGCCGAAGGGCCTTTACTTTTTAATACCATGGGAGGAGAGGAAGAAAGTTTTATTACCGCCATGACCACCCACCAAAATAGCCTCTATGTATACTGGGTATCCCGTACCCAACCCGGAGGAATATACCGTTATCAGGCTGAAAACAAACAGTTGGACTTGGTGATTCCTTGGGAGGAATTAAGCATTGACAGCCCCACTTATTCCGGTAAAGTGCCCTTTATTGATACCCTTTTATCTAGTGGAGAAGGGCTTTTTGCCCTTGATCGCATGGGGAGAAAAGTATATCAAATAGATGACCAAGGGGAGGAAATGACCTTTACCCAAGTAGTGACCATAGATTTATCCCCTCTACCTTCTCCAGAAGAGGTGGGCCTTTGGTATATAGAAAGTGCCATTACTCCAAAACATTTAATTTTATGGATAGAAGCCATTGAGGAAATCAGTTTTCCCGGAGGGCAATATCTTTTTGATTTAACCACAGGGCAGGGAAAAGAAGTGGTAATGAAAGAAAACCTCACCCAAGTAATCCCTTATCAGGGGGACGAAGTGATTTTAGTAACAGAAAACAATGAAAATAGCTGGTTTGTGGAAGGTGAATTGCAGGGAAAAAACAACAGCGAGCTGTTTATTTATGATGTGGTAAAAGAAGAAGTGGTAAGGGAAATTGTTATTCCCGATCCTTCTATGTATGTTTACCAAGTGGCTTATAATAGAGAAAAAGACAGCTTGCTGCTATATAGCAAAGGGGCATTATATACCATGACCCTTGAGGGGGAAATAAAAAAACAGGCAGTAATACTAGGGGAACCAAGGTGGGTAGCCCAAGCTAGTCATAACACCTTGTTATACGGCTTTGCAAGTGGGGGAGGGGCTACTTACACCACTCAAGGAGTATCTGTACTTTTACCTGATGAAAACCCTTTACAGGGAAAACCCCATGTAATTGCTACAGGAATAGACATTTTTTTACCGGGAGAATTAATTGACAAGGTACGGCTGGCCCTGCCCCAAATAACCCTTGAAGAAAGAAGTGACTATTACGATGGGTCAAGGCAGTTATTAACAGCCATGATAAGTAAAGATACCCAGTTGGATTTGTTGATTTTTGATACGCAATTTAATAGCTTTTACACTTTAGCAGAAAAAGGCTTTTTTCAGCCCTTAAACCAAGGGGAGGTTTTCCCCTTATGGTACAATCACCTTCATGAAGCTATTCAACAGGCCATTACTTTTAACGGGGAAGTATATGCTGCCCCCTACAGGGCAGAGGTTCTATTCCCTTTAGGAATAAGAAAAGACCTTTTTGAAGAGATGAGTTTACCGGTGCCTGAAAGTTTTTTTGAACTGATGGATTTAGTGGAAAATTGGAATGAAAACATGGAAGAGTACCAAAACAGGGGTAATGCCCTGCCTATACCCATTAGCCCTGATAAAGGCTGGCTTTACAACTGGACCATAGAACTTTATTTAAAACATTTACAACACTTAGGGGAAGAAATTGCTTTTGATACCCCTTTATTTAACAAAATGATGGAAAGGGTCATCAATCTTCCTATTGAAAACTTGCTAAACGCCACCTTAGGAGAGGAAGGCTACTTAATAGAGCCTTGGTACTACTATGCTATAGAGAAAGAAATGGAAATGGGAAAGGAAGACCATTCCCTAAAGCCTATGGTTTTGGCCATTAACAGCGGAGAAGAAAAAATAAAAGGCGAAATAAAGGTAGAAGGAATGGCCTTATATCAAGGAAGTCAGCACCTTGAAGAGGGAAAACTGGTTTTGAACACCATGATGGAACACTTTACCCAAGAAGAAGAAATAACCCTTTTTAAAACCGCTTCCACCTCGATGATGAAACCTTACTACCAAGAGGAACTGGCTGAGCATACTCAAGTTTTAAAGGATATAGAAAAGGCTTTAGAAGAGGAAGAAGAAAAGAAAGGGGAATTAGAAGAAATAAAAGCCCAGGCTGAAAGAAATTTAGAGGAATTTTTACTTAGAGGGGAATATTTGTTATCTCCTCAAGAGATAGAAAACTACCAAGAATATTTAAGGGAAGCCCTTCCTTTTTATTATAGGGAATTTTTAGACAATGACGGTTACTTTAACCTTGTTGAGGGGCTGATTACCGGTACTTATTCGTTACAGCAGTGGATTCAAAAAGCCGATACGATTGTGGAAGTGATGAGGCTGGAAGAATAGAAAAAAGCCGTGAAAAAGCAAGGAAGGGTTTCTTCCTTGCTTTTTTATGTAAAGAAGTTCTTGTAATTTAGCCCAATTAAATGGATTAAGGTTTGAGCCAAGATGTTTTCATCGATGGGAAAACCTTTTTCCAGCCACCACAAAATAGTACCTGAAAGGGCAGAGGTATAAAAAACGCTTGGATAAAGTATAATGTACAAAGCTTTTTCCCCTTTTATCGTTCATTGTGGGGACTCCCCTCATTGTGATTTATTTACGCATATGACTACTTAAAAGGTGGTAAACAGTAAAAAGCCGTTGATTATTTCAACGGCTTTTTTTGTAGAGTGAATAAGGAAAGGGCCTTTATTTTTTTGTTTTTCGCCCGATATACATGATATGTTCTGTCCAGGAGAAAAACTCTTCTTTTTCAGCTAAAGCTTGTCCTAAGGCCAGCCATTGGTCAATTATTTCTTGACTTTGAGAAAAGATTTGCTTTTCGCAGGGAGACAAGATAGATTCTTGCCCAAAAAGATGAAGCTTTTCTAAAGGGAAGGAGGACATAAACGGAAGAATGTTTTTGGGCTGTATAAAAAAACTTTGGGTAAAAGAAAAACCTTGAAAGTCTTCTTTTTGGAGGGCTGTTTCTACAAAACCCTGATCGCCAACAGGAGCTAAAATACTTTGCGGGGCATGGTTCATGGCAAAAACCATGCCTGCAAAGGTAGAAATAAAAGATACAAAGAGCAGTCCTCCGGGTTTTAGTAAAGTAAGGGCGGCATGAACGGCCTTTATTCGTTCCTCTTCCTTTAGCAAGTGGTATAAAGGCCCCATTAAAAACACATGGTCAAAAGAGGCAGGAGGAAAATGTTCATCAATGCTTCTGGCATCTGCCTGAAGGGCTTGTAAAGATACCCCTATTTCTTTGGCTTTTTCTTTGGCAAAGGCCACGTTTTCCTTAGATAAGTCGGCCAAGGTACTCTTGCAACCTTTTTGAGCAAAGTGAAGAGAATAACGGCCGGGGCCACCGCCAATATCTAAAAGGCTGTCCCCAGGGTTTATGTATTTCTCCATAAAAGAAAGGGTAATGAAATACTCCGGCCGATTGTAAATACGCATCCATTCCTCTTGCACGGTTTGGTCGTAAAAGGCTTCAATGGTTTTGGTAATGTCATCCATAGGGCAGTCCTCCTTAAAATGATATAAAAAAAAGGCCAAGGTGCAATACCTTAGCCTTTTGTTTTTTAATAAAAAGGGTTTTACAAAACAACAAAAAGGAAAGGCATTACAAAT
>CAZEIB010000146.1:0-5972 GCA_964511785.1 uncultured Oscillospiraceae bacterium | reverse complement strand
ACACCAAAACCTAAGTTGGAAATTAGTGGGGATTTGCTTTATGAAAATGGAAAAGCCGATGTAAGCCAATTAAAAACAGGTTACGCTATATTTATTGATAATAAAAAAGCCGTTCGGGAGCCTGAAAAGCACGAAGCAAGATACGATCATGTGGTGCTTTTTGTAAAAGATCATGTTTTTCCCGATGGTAGGGTGGCAGATGCAGTATTCAACTCGTCTGATTGGGGAAAAAAAGTTGAATATAAAGATGCAATAGAGTATTTAAGTAAATATATTGGGGAGGATATTCAACCGACAAAATGGGTAAATTATTTTGCCTTTCCAAACTATTTAGAAACAAAGAAAGCAGGCGAAGCATTGGGTTTAGATTTTAAAGATTTCCCTTGGGAAGGACAATTAGAAATAGAAGAAAATGAAATTCGCTGGTACTAATTTGTAAAATATTACCCTAAAAGGGGAACCTGGGGTATAATAAGGCAAAGCAACTAAAAACCCCAGCCCTTTTAGGAGGTACAGTGATGATGAAAAAATCAAAGATTTTATCCCTTATATTGGTGTTATTCTTATGTATTCCAACATTTTCCCTAGGGGAAGATGTTGAAGTAGCCCCAAATCCCGATGCAGATTATATTTGGGGCCTTTATAAAGGGGTAAAAAAGTTTGAAAAAAATGGTAAATTCGGCTTAATGAACGAAGACAATATAGTAATGGTACCTGCGGAATACGAGGTTTTAAATACTCTATCCAAGAAGTACTTTATTGTTGGGAAAAAGGATGAAGATGAGGATGAATTTCGTTATTTTTATAGGGAAACCTTGGAAGAAATGATACCTGTAAGCGGAAAGCAACAAGGGGTTGACAATTTTTTATACGGTAATATTCCCCTCCTTGACCTTAAACGGGCAGAGCCCTTGGGGGTTTATTTTTATAGCCCTGTGCGAAGGAAAAACTGCTATTTTGATGAAAGTGGCTTGGTATTTGAGGAGGAAGATTTGAAGGATTTTTCTATGTTAGAGGGAAAATTAAAAGCGGTAGAGGTAGACGGGAAATGGGGTTATATGAATATGCAGGGGGAAATGGTGATTCCCCCCACTTGGGACTGGGCCGGAGATTTTGAGGGAAGCGACTGGGTAGAAGTAGGAAGAGGAGAAGGAACCCTTATGGTAAGGGAAGATTTGCGGGAATATGAGATACCCGATGAAGCGGTATATATCAATAAACAAGGGGAAGAAGTATTGCTGATTCCCAATGAAGGCAAAGGCTATGGAGGGAGTCGCTTTTTTATGGGGGTTTCACGTTGGTACCGTGAAGAAAAAACGGCTTTAATGAATGAAAAAGGCGAGGTATTTACCCCTTATTATGATGGAATTTACCCCTTTGATTTAAATGGTTTAGCCGTTGTGATAGATAACGACGGATTAAATGCAACAGCGGAAGAGTATGAGAGGGCGGGAGGCCATTTCCCTTATGTGGCAGAGGGGGTAATTAACACCAAAGGAGAAATAATTGTAGAACCTGTGTGGTATAAAATAACCTTTTTTGCCTGTGAAGAGGTGAATCCCCAATGTGAAAATTGCGACCCCACCCGCCATGGGTTGATTAAGGCTGAGAGATTAGACCGGACGATTTTTTACACCTTGCAAGGGGAAGAGTTTTTTACCTGTATGGTAAGTTCACGCTTTAGCGAAGGTTTGGCCTCTGTATATACAGAAGAAGGTGAGGGAATTCTTGATGGGGAAGGAAGGGTTATTCCCTTACTACGGGGGGAAAAGATTTTAACAGCTGGCCCTCCAAAAGAAGGGATGATTATTGCACAAGGAGAAAATTACCTTCATGGGGCCATTAGTACACAAGGGCAATGGGCGGTAGAACCCACCTGGAAATATATTGGTTCAAATGGCTATTATAAATATGGTCATTTGGTTGTGGGAGAATATAGAGAATACAAAGAGAAGGATGACCAAGGAAACTTAACAGGAGACACAGCGTCAGTGGTTAGATATGGCGTCATCAACAAAGAAGGGGAATTGGTGGTACCTGTTAAGTATGAATATGTTGATCCCGATGATGAATGGTTTTTTCTTCGTGAAGTAGACCCCTTTACAAAGGAAGAGAAAACGTGGTGGGTAAACCTGGAAGGGGAAACCATTGAAGGGGAAAAATGTAAAAATGTGTTTGAAATACTAGAGTAAGGGCTGCTGTAAAAAAGGAATGTATTCATTTTTAAAGGGAATAAGCCACTAGCATAAAAACCTATTAAACAGGCTCAAAAGGGCCTGTTTTTTGATGGCATTTGATTGTGTTTTAATGAAAGAGGAAATGGAGAAGGAAGAACGTAGAAAAAAGGGAGGGAATAATCAAGAAACACCTATAGAAGAAGCATATACCCCGGCACCTACTGTAAGCTCCTTGCCTTTTTCTCCTGAAAAAAAGAAAGAAGAAGAAAAAGAGGAAGATGAAATTCGCTGGTACTAATTTGTAAAATATTACCCTAAAAGGGGAACCTGGGGTATAATAAGGCAAAGCAACTAAAAACCCCAGCCCTTTTAGGAGGTACAGTGATGATGAAAAAATCAAAGATTTTATCCCTTATATTGGTGTTATTCTTATGTATTCCAACATTTTCCCTAGGGGAAGATGTTGAAGTAGCCCCAAATCCCGATGCAGATTATATTTGGGGCCTTTATAAAGGGGTAAAAAAGTTTGAAAAAAATGGTAAATTCGGCTTAATGAACGAAGACAATATAGTAATGGTACCTGCGGAATACGAGGTTTTAAATACTCTATCCAAGAAGTACTTTATTGTTGGGAAAAAGGATGAAGATGAGGATGAATTTCGTTATTTTTATAGGGAAACCTTGGAAGAAATGATACCTGTAAGCGGAAAGCAACAAGGGGTTGACAATTTTTTATACGGTAATATTCCCCTCCTTGACCTTAAACGGGCAGAGCCCTTGGGGGTTTATTTTTATAGCCCTGTGCGAAGGAAAAACTGCTATTTTGATGAAAGTGGCTTGGTATTTGAGGAGGAAGATTTGAAGGATTTTTCTATGTTAGAGGGAAAATTAAAAGCGGTAGAGGTAGACGGGAAATGGGGTTATATGAATATGCAGGGGGAAATGGTGATTCCCCCCACTTGGGACTGGGCCGGAGATTTTGAGGGAAGCGACTGGGTAGAAGTAGGAAGAGGAGAAGGAACCCTTATGGTAAGGGAAGATTTGCGGGAATATGAGATACCCGATGAAGCGGTATATATCAATAAACAAGGGGAAGAAGTATTGCTGATTCCCAATGAAGGCAAAGGCTATGGAGGGAGTCGCTTTTTTATGGGGGTTTCACGTTGGTACCGTGAAGAAAAAACGGCTTTAATGAATGAAAAAGGCGAGGTATTTACCCCTTATTATGATGGAATTTACCCCTTTGATTTAAATGGTTTAGCCGTTGTGATAGATAACGACGGATTAAATGCAACAGCGGAAGAGTATGAGAGGGCGGGAGGCCATTTCCCTTATGTGGCAGAGGGGGTAATTAACACCAAAGGAGAAATAATTGTAGAACCTGTGTGGTATAAAATAACCTTTTTTGCCTGTGAAGAGGTGAATCCCCAATGTGAAAATTGCGACCCCACCCGCCATGGGTTGATTAAGGCTGAGAGATTAGACCGGACGATTTTTTACACCTTGCAAGGGGAAGAGTTTTTTACCTGTATGGTAAGTTCACGCTTTAGCGAAGGTTTGGCCTCTGTATATACAGAAGAAGGTGAGGGAATTCTTGATGGGGAAGGAAGGGTTATTCCCTTACTACGGGGGGAAAAGATTTTAACAGCTGGCCCTCCAAAAGAAGGGATGATTATTGCACAAGGAGAAAATTACCTTCATGGGGCCATTAGTACACAAGGGCAATGGGCGGTAGAACCCACCTGGAAATATATTGGTTCAAATGGCTATTATAAATATGGTCATTTGGTTGTGGGAGAATATAGAGAATACAAAGAGAAGGATGACCAAGGAAACTTAACAGGAGACACAGCGTCAGTGGTTAGATATGGCGTCATCAACAAAGAAGGGGAATTGGTGGTACCTGTTAAGTATGAATATGTTGATCCCGATGATGAATGGTTTTTTCTTCGTGAAGTAGACCCCTTTACAAAGGAAGAGAAAACGTGGTGGGTAAACCTGGAAGGGGAAACCATTGAAGGGGAAAAATGTAAAAATGTGTTTGAAATACTAGAGTAAGGGCTGCTGTAAAAAAGGAATGTATTCATTTTTAAAGGGAATAAGCCACTAGCATAAAAACCTATTAAACAGGCTCAAAAGGGCCTGTTTTTTGCCTCATGTTTTCAACGGTATGGCACAAAAAAAACCTCCCTTACAAGGGGAAGAACTCTTTTTTAAAATGAAAAGGAGCTCTCAGGTGGTGTTTGCCTATCAAGAGGAAGTGGCTGTTTTTTATCAAGGGGGAAAGTATGGGCTCATGGATAGGGAGGGAAACATTCTTCATCCGGCAACCTTAGAGGAAATACAGCCCTTTGAAGGGGAATATGCCAGGGCCAGTATAGTTGAAAAAATAAAAACCCCTACAGCAATCAATCATTCCGATAGCCGCTACGAAAAGCAGGAAGGATATTTAAACCGTAAAGGTGAGTGGGTTATTGGGCCTAAAGCCTATGAAAGGCTCAGTTATTTTGAGGAAGGGTATTTTTATACTGTATTAGAAAACACACAAAACCCTAATTGGGCAGGGAAGTAAAAAGAGGTAATGGTGGATATTCACAATGACTTTGAAGAAATAAGCCTTCGGCTTTATAATGGAACCATATCTGCAAAAGATAACCCTTTATTTGGCGTAGAAGATTATTTATTAGAAATAGACCAAGTACAACAGGGAATAGCCATAGGCAAGGTAATTAACCTTGAAGGAAAACGCAAAGGGGTACCCCTATGGACAGGCTACTTGGCTTTAACAGGCGAAAATAAAGGAAAGACTCTTTTTAACAGTAACCACTGGCGCAATGTATACCCCTTTTTTAACGGATTGGCTTTGGTAGAATATAAAGAAGAAGGGAAATACGGTTATATTAACCTTAAAGGAGAAGAAGTAACAGGCCCTGTTTACGCTGACGGCACTTTTTTTCAAAATGGTTTTGCTGTAGTAATAAAAAAAGATGAAGAAAATGAAGTAGAAAGAAACTTTTATTTTATCAATGAAAAAGGGGAAAGGGTTTTACCTAAAAAAGACAGGGTATTCCCGGGAGGATTCAATGGTGCACGGCCTTTTGGTCAATTTAATTTAGCCCCTGTAGAGGACGGAAGCTGGGGCTATATAAACCTACAAGGGGAAGAAGTGATAACAGGAGAATACACTTGGGAACAAGCCCATCCCTTTTATGAAGGGCTGGCAAAAGTAGAGTTTACAAAAAAAGAGGAAGAGGGCCCTTGGCAAGAAAGGGTGATGTACATTACCCCAACAGGTCAGCAGGCCTTTGAAGGAAACTATATTGCGGGGGGTAATTTCTCCCAAGGGTTGGCTTGGGTGCAAAGAGAAGAAGATGGAAAAAGAATTTATATCAATGAAAAAGAGGGTAAGCTTTATTCTTTTTAAAGGATGTTGATTAAAAACCTGCTAAGAGGAATAGGCGAAGTTTTGTAAAAGTTTTTTGTTAAAAAATCTCCCTAAAAAAGGGGAGAAATGGGGCAGAAAAGCAGGAAGAATAAAGGAGAGGCAAAGAAGCTGTAAAAATTATAAAAACCAAGGGAAAAGAAAGGAAGAAAAGTATGGGTAAAGGAATAACTACAGGGCAAAAATACCGTTTGCAACAGCAGTGGGAAAAAGATTTGGTCTATCAACAAGCAGAGGATGAAAGACAGAGAAGGTGGCAGCAGGAAGCTGCTACAAAGGAAACAAGTAAAAAAACAGGAAAGAGCAGTGAAACCTTGGCAGGAGGAAAGACTTCAAAGGGCACAACCAATAAG
>CAZEIB010000145.1:4153-6020 GCA_964511785.1 uncultured Oscillospiraceae bacterium | reverse complement strand
ACACAATGATAAATTTAAGTCCTTATTTAATACCCAATAATGGAGTTAATTTTGAGCCGATTGTATTGGCAATAGCTTTGCTTTTTCTGACAATTTTGATTTCATACTTGTGGGGAACTAATACTTTTGCAAACTATAGATTTAAAAAAATAACAACATAGAAGAAAAGTTTAAAATTGAGAATAAACAACGAACCGCTAACATGGGTTTGGCAAAAGTGGGGCTTTAGTACTAGGCTAAACATTTGTAGTTTCTATTAACTTTTGTACTAAATTTGAACTTTGGTACTTTCTAAACCCCACCTTCGCCAAGCCCAAAACCGTTATAAGCTATTTTAAAACGACACCGTAACCAATGACAAATACATACCAAATATTAATTAATTGGGACAAAGGACAAGCATTCGCTGAAAGAATGTCTGCCAAAATAATTGGAATTGAAGGCTATCAAGAAATAGACCCGCAAAGCCCTGTTGGTGGACCAGACGGAACAAAAGACATAATTTGTTATAAGGACGGAAAAAAGTTTGTTGTCGGTTGTTATTTTCCAAATGGACAAAAGGCATTCAAAGACATTCAAGAAAAATTTGACGGAGACATTTTGGGAGTAGCAAAAAATAATGCCCAAGGTTTTGTTTTCGTTACAAATCAAAAAATTACTCCGGGAGAAAGAATTACTCTTTGTCAAAATCAAACTTTTGAGACTATAATACTTCACGGAGAAAGAGTTTGCGGAATTCTTGACAGCCCAAAAGGTTATGGTGTAAGACTTGAATACTTAGGGATTGAGTTAAATAAGGCAGAGCAAATTTCCTTCCTAAGTTCACATCTCGACTTGAAACAAAATTTTGATGAGATTAAATTTGCATTGGCTGAGTTAAACAAAGTGACTAATAAACTTGCGGGAGAAATTTATTCAAGAGATATAAGAAATTCTAAACTCTCGACATTGCCAATTGCAGGTGTAAAATTTTCATCAAGACTTTCAATAGAAGACCTTCTTGTTTTGCATAAAACAATTCTGATAGAAACACAAGGACACGAATACCATAACTTATTAGGTTTTAGAAAAGTGGATGTTTGGATTGGAAGCCCAGGTCAAGAAAAGGAAAACGCAGATTTTGTTCCAGCTCCTCCAGCAGATGTTCCGACTTTGACTTTTGAACTAATGGAATGGTGGAGAGAAGAATATATGAAAGTGGCTTATGGATCTAATTACAAAAAAATCACAGCTATTGCTACATTTCACGAAAAGTTCTTAAGTATACATCCATTCTTAGACGGCAACGGCAGAATAGCAAGAGTTTTAGCTTCTGTTCAATTTAAAGACTTGCTTGACAAAGATGTTACATTTGAAAAGATTGAACGAATTGAATATTATAAAGCATTACAAACATCACGAGAAGGCAATGGACAAAGACTTAACAACATCTTTACAGCACTTATCAAGGAATAGAAAAACGGCTTATAACAGCAGCAAGTGTAAAGAATCGACTTCGAAATGAAACAACAATAGAGAAATGTATCTATCAAATTTAAAACTTTGGAATTATAGAAAATTCGGTGCAGAGGGTGAAATAGACCTTGATAAACCGCATTTAGATTTAAACCTAACCAAAGGTTTGAATGTAATTATTGGGGAAAATGATTCGGGCAAAACTGCAATTATCGATGCAATAAAGTTAGTTTTAAGAACACACAGCTTCGATTACATAAGAGTTGATGATAAGGATTTTTTCAATGAATCAAATCGTTTTCGTATTGAATTAAAATTTGAAGATTTAAAACCCGAAGAAGCAAAAAACTTTACTGAATGGTTGGGCTGGACAGGCACTGGAGCAGATGCAAAACCATTTTTAAAACTTAAT
>CAZEIB010000145.1:0-4143 GCA_964511785.1 uncultured Oscillospiraceae bacterium | reverse complement strand
ACCAACCGATGTAAAAGCAGGTGTTGACGAAGAAGGATATTTACTATCAGCAGAAACAAAATATTATTTTAGAGCAACCTACTTAAAGCCTTTGCGTGATGCAGAAAACGAATTAGTTGCCAAACGCAATTCACGCTTGTCGCAAATTCTTTTAGGCGATGAAGCATTTAAAGGAAAAGAGAAAGACAATGATTTGGTAAAAATCTTTTCGGGCTTAAAAGAGGAATTAGAAAATTATTTCAAAGGCGTTGATAATACAGGTCAACCCAAAGCAACCGAAGGAAAGCAGATAAAAGACAAAATTGACAGCTACATTAAAAGTTTTTACAGCAAAAACAACGAAATCGAATTTGAATCAACATCAACCGATATTAAAAGCATTCTTGAAAAACTTACTTTAACTCTGAAAGGCGAACCCAATCCGGGCTTAGGAACTTTGAATCGTTTATTTATGGCTGCGGAATTACTTCACTTAACCAAATCAAACTGGACTGGCTTGCGTTTGGGCATGGTTGAAGAATTAGAGGCACATTTGCACCCACAAGCACAAATGCAAGTAATAGAAGCGTTTCAAAAACAAAAAGACATTCAACTTATACTAACAACGCACAGTCCGAATTTGGCTTCCAAACTCGAACTTGAAAACTTAATTATTTGCAACAACGGAAATGCTTTTCCAATGGGCGAAACATATACCAAGTTGGGCAAAGACAATTACAAGTTCTTAGAAAAGTTTTTGGATACCACAAAAGCGAATTTATTTTTCGCCAAAGGGGTAATATTAGTTGAAGGCTGGGCAGAAGAAATTTTAATTCCAAGCATTGCAAAAGCAATCGGGATAAACTTAACAGAGAAAGGTGTTTCCATTGTAAACATCGGACATACAGGTTTTGACCACTACGCAAAAATTTACTTGCGACAAGCAGAACCCGATATGGAAATTCCAGTTGCTGTTGTTACAGATTCTGACATTAGAGAATACGAAAAAAGCGGAGATGAATTTGTGAAAAGAGGTGCAAACACCGTACAGCAAGAAACACAGACCAAATTAGCAATCATAAATGGTAATTCTGAAAGCAACGTTAAGTATTTCCCGGCACCAAATTGGACTTTGGAATATACTTTGTTCAAATCAACAAGCTTAACAACAGTTTTTCAAAATGCAGCAAAAGCATTTCACACACGCACTGATTGGAACACTGATTTTGAAAAAGCACTTGCAACAAAATTGATAAATAAATCTTTGAAAAAAACGTACATTGCTTATCACATTGCAAACGCAATTGACGAAGATTTAAGTAAAGAAGTTCGCACCATTCAAAATGTCGATGAAGCTAACGATAAAGTTAATTACCTTGTAAAAGCGATTAAATATGCCTCAGGTAGTTAACATATCAGATGAAGAAATTCAATATGCTGAACAGAGGCTTTTACCTTCTGGTAAGACCTTTGACGATGAACGTAGAATATTTATTCGTAATTTCAACACAATAGATTTACAAGCCGTACCAGGGAGCGGAAAAACAACGGCTTTACTTGCAAAGTTGCTTATTCTAGAACGCAAAGTTCCTTTTGCTGGTGGTTCGGGAGTTTTGGTTTTGTCTCATACCAACGCAGCTATTGACGAAATCAAAGAAAAAATTCAAAAGTATTGTCCCAGATTATTTTCCTATCCAAATTATATTGGAACAATACAAAGTTTTGTTGATGATTTTTTGGCGATTCCTTATTACGTTTATAAATGCAAGAAAAAACCAAACCGTATTGACCACGAAATTTACAATGAAGTTGCAACGAAACGATATAATAGTCTTCCAAATTCAGCAGCAAAAACTTGGCTAAATAATCAACACGACCCTGAAGGTTTATTTAAGAATTTCCGTTTTGACATTGATTTAAACTTAACAAATGGAATGAACGGAAAAGTAATTCTAAAAAGTGAAAGAAATACCGCTACATACAAAACTTTTAAAACAATAAAACAACAAATTTTACTATCAGGCGTTTTGAATTATGACGATGCTTATTTTTTTGCAGAATTGTATTTGAAAGAATTACCCAATATCAAAACCATTTTACAGCAACGCTTTTCTTTCGTGTTTGTTGACGAAATGCAAGATATGGACACTCACCAATACAACTTGCTGGAAAAAATATTTTATAATGAGGGTAATAGCATTTCAATAATTCAACGAATTGGCGACAAAAACCAAGCAATCTATAATTCAGTAAAAGCAACAGATGTTTGGCAAGACAGAGCGGATGTTTTACGTTTAAATGGAAGCCAACGACTAAGCAAACCTATTGCTGATGTTGTAAAAAAATTTGCTTTATACAGCGATGCAAATTTTAATATTGTTGGAAGAAATGAATGTACAATTCAACCGCATATTTTGGTTTTTGAAAATACAAATATTGAAAATATCATTCCTTGTTTTGCTCAAATCGTAAGAGAGAATGACTTGGAAAATTCAGAAAAACCAATAAAAGTTGTTTGTTGGAATACAGAATGGAAAGAAGATGAAGCGAGTCGGAATGATGCGACTAAACATCGTTTAGAAGATTATCACAAAACTTTTAAGAAAGATAAAGGGAAACCTAAACTGGATTACGACAACTTAAAAAGTTATTTGTTGTATTTCGAAAAAAAACAAACATTAGAACCGATTCGGAAAAACATCTTAAACGCCTTTCTAAAAATATTGCGATTAGAAAACATCAATACAGAAGACAATAGACCTTTCACAAAGAAAAAGTTGATTGATTTCATTAAAGAAAAAGACGTTAAAAAATATGACGAACTAAATTTGAACCTTTATAACTGGTCAATTGGAATAATTCAAGAAAAAACAAGCGAAGTTTGGGGCGGGATAAAAGAATACATTCCGACTTTTCTTGCAATGTTTGACAAAGCAATTTCATTAAGCTCAAATTTCATTAACGCTGACAATGCCGAAATTCGCGCTGAAAATGCTGAAATTTCAACGCCAACAAATCATTACAAAGAAGATGGACTTGAAATTGAAATTACAAGTGTTCATGCAGTAAAAGGACAAACACATTGTGCGACTTTGTACTTGGAATCTTATTTTCATCAAGACGGTAGAGGAGCAAATGCAAAATCTTATGAATCACAAAGATTACAAAACCAGTTTTTAGGAACTCAAATACTTTCAACTGTTGGCAATAGAGTTAAACAATCTACGAAAATGGCTTATGTTGGTTTTTCGCGTCCAACAGACTTACTTTGCGTAGCTGTACATAGGGACAGGTTTGACAGTTTTCTGAGTGAAATAGATAGAGATGTTTGGAAAATAATCGAAGTAACAAATAATAGAGAATAATCTAAAATGAATAGAAACACCAGCAGCCAACAATGTATAAAAATAATAGCCGAGATAGTAGTAAATTCAAGGGTTGCAGCCCGCTTCAACTTTCTTGTATTTTAACAGGAAAGTGCAACACAGTCGGCTACTATTCTTATACTAAACGTTGTGCGTAATTTAAGAGCTCACGACAAAAATTCATTAAAATTTAATGGGACAAGTAAAACAGAGAATGATTGAATTGGACGCTAGAAATATCAGTAGTGTTCCAGATAAAAGTTTGTGCATAAAGCATATTGACGATAATACAATCAGACGTTTTATAAGGAAAAATTACACTAGTGGATATTGCGATTATTGCGAAAAAGAAATGAAAGTTGTAAGTCTTGAGGATTTATTAGAGTTTATGATGCTTGGAATTTCAAACTTCTATGAAGATGCAGCCAATTTCATGAGCTACAATGGACGTGAAGGAGGATATTTAGGAGAAACGTTCGACCCTGACGAATTAATACAAGAAAGAATAGGTTTGGAAACTGACCCATTTGAATTGACAGAAGATATTGTAAATTCAATAGAAGACATTGCTTGGTCCGAACCTGATATGTATTATGATACTGAACGAGACGAGTTAATGTACCAATGGAGTTTTTTAAAAAGCTTAATTAAACATAAATCAAGATATTTATTTCAACAAAATCAATCTTCCAACAAAAGCCAAAATGCATTCACAATTTTAAAGGAAGTCGGCCAAATAACTAAATCTCTAAATCTGATAAAAAAAATTGAGAAAGGAACAATCATTTACAGTTGTAGA
>CAZEIB010000144.1:0-6025 GCA_964511785.1 uncultured Oscillospiraceae bacterium | reverse complement strand
GCATGGGGCTTACCACCCCAAACCCCCGTTGAACGTGCGACGTTCAATCCGACTAATAATCACTTTTAAATACTGAGTCGTGAATTTAAATAGGCTAATAGACGCATTCCCACCAATGAAACTTGTCAAGTCTGATATAAAAATCCATGACATTATAGCTATCAAAAATCCACTTATAATAGAAAATGCTATTCCTATGGAAGAAATAATTGTTGCCTCTTCTTCATCTTGTTCTCCAAGTTTTTTAGACATAATATTACCACTTCCATATCCAAACCAAAAACCAATAGCCTGAATAATACTCACAAAGCTAAAAACAAGCCCAATAGCAGCTGTCATCGATTTATCATTTAAAAGTCCGACAAAAAATGTGTCTGTCAAATTATAAATAACCATAATTAGCATACCAACAATTGTTGGAACAGACATCTTTGCTATCAAAGGTAAAAGTGGTTCACTTAAAATCTTTTGCCTTCTCAATTCTTTTTGATCTATTTGATTTTTTGATTTCATATCAGCAACCTTTGACCTCGCCGGTATTACCATCTACTTGTATGGTATCTCCATCTTTGAATTTGGTAGTTGCAAAACCAACTCCAAGAACTGCCGGTATATTATATTCTCTTGCAACAATTGCAGCATGGCTCAAAGCAGAACCTGTATCTGCCACAACAGCACTTGCAAGCTTAAATAATGGAGTCCATTCTGGATCTGTAAGATGACAAACTAATATATATCCTTTTTTCATTTTATAAAATTCTTTGGGACTATCTATTAAACACACCTTTCCAACTGCAATACCGGTGCTTCCACTTACTCCCTTTAAGACATCACCATCTGTTTTAAAAATCAACAACTTTGAAGCTTCCCATACTTTCACTGCTAAAGGAAATTTTTCGTTTCTCCTTTTTATTTTTTCCTTATCTGCCTCATTTAGATTACCTCTGTTAATTGCTATAAGCAGTTCTTTATGAAAAAGATTAGCCACTCCAGTTTCTATATTTTCATCACCCAAGAGTATAAAGTTAATTCTTCTAACACACTTTCTCACATAATAAAATAGTGTTTCCCACAAATATTGACTTTCTTCACGCACCACATGAAAATATCTAAAATATTTTATCTGTTTTTCTACATCCTGATACTTTCTACCATAGATTTGCTTTATGCTCTCCATAAGCTTAGAAAAATCCTTTATATCGTTACTTTCATTACTATTTTCATTTAATATAGGTCGTAATATATTTATCAGCCTATCAGGATCCTCAAGAAATGTTTTTGCAGATAAACAATAACAGTTATAATCAGATTTAAAGCCATTATCTTTCATAAACTCATCTGATATATTCTTAAAATCATTATGCTTTTCATATAATTCATTAAAATTATCTCCGGAAAGTATTGCTTTTTTTAAAGCTTCATTTTTTCTTATCTCACGAGCCATTTTATAGACATCATTTGTAACCACTGATGTTTTATTATCTAAGTCCCAATAAAAATCAAACGATGAATAATTGCTATTTACTTTTTTTATTATTTTGGTAAATTTCTTGCTATTTAAAACTGATGGAAATAATGCATATTTGAATCTATCATAAGCAAGCTTTTGCAAAAGAGCATAACTTTCTTCTAAAAAATTTCCACACTCCGTTAATGTCATATTTTCAAAATTTAAGTGCTTGATTTCTTCTATTTCAGCTTCATATATATTCATAAAATCTTTGCACTTCTTATAACAGAACTCAAAATCTTTCATGTTCTTTAAAATATTAAAAAATTTAAAAATATTCTTTCCAATTCGCTTTCCGTCATCAGAAAAAGTTTGTACACCATCATCATCTATAATTGGATTTCTGGGTAAAACAATTCCACCTTCTGACAAAATGTTTACTTTCTGATCATTAATTGCCATCAAATAATCGAAATCAAGGACTCTATGTGCAAAAGGCATTTTTTCTAAAAAGAATGACATTACTTCTCGTGTATCCTTTTTGATTTTTTTACCCTTTATATACTTTTCTATTAAATCATTATCAGTTATATCATTTTCAGATTTTTTTAATGTGGTAATTGCTCTCGCTTGCAAAATATATACAATATTATTTTTGATTGCCCATTCAATATCCATAGGCATACCATAGTGTTTTTCAATCTCTAAACCGCATTTCATGAGTTCAAGTATTTCTCTATCGTTTAATGCACGAGTTTTTCTTTTATCAGAGTTTACCGATACTTCAACAGTTTCCTTATCCCCGTATATAATCTGAGTTTCCTTGCTTCCAATATTTACTTCAATTATATTTCCTGATTTCTCAATAATGTAGCTATCCGCTGTAACTCTTCCGCTTACAACGCTTTCTCCTAAGCCAAAGCTTGCATTTATTTGCATTTCATTTTCTTTTTTGTTTACCGGGTTTACAGTAAATAAAACTCCTGATTTTTCACTCTCTATCATTTCTTGAATGACAACTGCAATAGAAACTGAAGTTTGATCATAACCTTTATGAAATCTATAACTTACAGCTCTATTTCCCCAAAGTGAAGCATAGCAATTACGCACCCCATTCAACACACTTTCAATACCTTGAACATTTAAATAAGTTTCTTGTTGCCCTGCAAAACTGGCATCCGGCAAATCTTCCGCAGTTGCTGAAGAACGCACAGCAACTCTTACATTATCTCCAAGATTAAAATATTTTTCTCTTATTGCATTTTCCAATTGCTCAGGAAATTTTCCGGACTTTATCTTTCCTCTAAAATGCTCAGCTTCATTTAGAAGTATTCTTTCATCATCTACCGATTCTTTAATTCCATTTTCAATGAGAATATCAATACCGTTTACTTTTAAAAAATCTCTATAAGCATCTGCTGTTATAACAAAACCACTTGGAACATTTATTTTAGCCGAAGTCATTTCCCCAAGATTAGCTCCCTTACCTCCGGCAATTAATACATCTTCCTTTTTTATCTCATTAAAATCCAGAATCATTGCTATCACCTTCCTTCTTACAACTAAATTTCTATATACTTAAAAACGATACTTTGTATATAAATATTAAGCACTTCCTCAAATGTATCTTCATTAAAATGGAAATAATTTGAACATAGAACAAAGCTTCCAACAAAGGCATTTGATAAACCTTGCTTATCTACGCTTTTTACTACATTGTTTTTGTACCAATAATCTATTAACCTATCCAAAAAATCCCCATATAGATTTTCTACTCTATTCACTTTCTTTGAATCTTGACTCGCAAATATTCTAAATGCCTCTTGATAAATTGGCTGATTTTTAATTTTCTCAGTCATGTCTATTGAATACTTAAAAATTAACTCCGAAAGAAATTTCTTAGGATTCGTAAGTGAATTTAAAAATTCTTTTTCAATGTTCTCCAATTTTTGTATTGACCTATACGCCATTAAATCAATGACAAGAGATTCTTTATCTTTCCAAAAATTATAGAAACTTCCTTGAGCTATTCCGACTCTTTTTGTTAATTCTGAAATGCTGAGTGATCTTGTCCCTTTCTCATGAAATAAATCAAGAGCTGTTTCCATAATACTTTCTCTGATTTTTATCTTTTCTTCTTCTGTAAATGCCTTACCCATATTTTTATCCTCCGAGATCAGTTTTTCTGTGAATATTATATTATATATTCATAGATAGTATAACTCTTTTCTCCAGTCATGTCAATGAATATTATTTTTTATATTCATTGATGGTCTCAAATTGAATAATTCCCTATAATTTGCTATAATACAAATACAAATTCAAAACTTGCTTAACGCTTGCTATCTAATTCATTCTTTTGTAGCAAGCACAGTAAGTGTGTACACACTTACGGAAAAATTGATGAAGCAGACCTTTCGGTACTGCTTCTTTTTTTATCAATTTTTTACTTGTTAGGGAGAACCCTAAGACCCCAAATTACAACGAAAGGAGATATCACTATGGCAAATAGGCAACGAAATATTCAACTTAAAATATGCTTGAACGAAAAAGAAAAGGAACTTTTTGAGAAAAAGATGAAGATGGCTAACTGTAAAACTATGAGCCATTTCATTCGCAAATGCGTTTTAGAAAAGGAAATTTATCAAGTGGATTTAGAGCCTTTTCGTGATTTACAAGGCTTACTTTCCAATGCAACAAACAACATCAATCAGATTGCTAAGCGTGTCAATTCAACAGGCGTCATCTATAAAGATGACATCAATGATATGAAAAAAGAGATTGAACATTTCTCAAAAGAATTATGGCAAATTCATTCTCTACTTCTGAAACGAACGTCTGAAATGGAGGATGAATGATTATGGCTATTACAAAAATACATCCCATAAAGTCAACCCTTCACCTTGCCATTTCATATATTGTTAATGGTGAAAAAACAAATGAGCAAATCTTAGTAAGTACGCATAAATGCCATCAGGAAACTGCTCATATCCAGTTTTTAAGAACACGAAATGATACCGGAACAAACGGAACAGTTCTAGCCAGACATCTTATTCAATCCTTTTTTCCGGGAGAAACCACGCCTGAAATTGCACACCAAATAGGTATGGAGCTTTGCAAAAAGATACTTAAAGACGAGTACGAATTTGTCATTGCTACGCATATTGATCGTGGGCATATCCACAATCATATCATCTTTAACAATGTCAATATGGTGACAGGTAAATGCTATCAATCGAATAAAAAAAGCTATCATAAAATCAGGTATCAAAGCGATAAGCTATGCAAAGAAAACAACCTATCTGTCATTGACGAGTTTTACGAGAGCTATAAGAAAAAGTATAAAACCAATGGCAAGTCATGGTATGAAAATGAACAGGCAAAGCGTGGTGCTTCTTGGAAAAGTAGACTTCAATTTGACATTGACAGAATGATAAAACAGTCTAAAGATTGGGACGAATTTTTAAAGAAGATGGCGGAACTTGGTTATGAAATCAAACACGGAAAACATATCGCTTTCAAACATAAGGACAAAGAAAGATTTACCAGAGCTAAGACGATAGGTGTAGATTATACCGAAGACAGACTGAAAGAAAGGATAAGAGAAGGCTCTAATCAAAGAAGCTATACTGTTAAAAGACGCATCGGAAATATCATTGATATTGCAAATAATGAGAAAGCAAAATCAAGCAAAGGCTATGAATATTGGGCAACCAAACACAACCTTCACACAATGGCTGAATCTGTTATTTTTATTCGAGAGCATGGTATCAAATCTATTAATCAGCTTGATGAATACATCCAAAAAAGTGCTGCAGAAAGACAGGAATTACAAGATAAAATCAAAGCTATTGATAAGGAAATGGATAAGCTTTCTCTCACTATGGAGCAAATTCATACTGTCAAAAAATATCGAGCTTACTACAAAGAATATAAGGCTAATCCAACTGACAAAGCATTTTTTGAAGAATATAAATCTCAGATTATCTTATATGAAAATGCTCTTTCAGAGCTTAAAAAATCCTATTCCAAGCTCCCAAATTCAAAGGATATTTTAGCTGAGCTTGATAAATTACAAGGAAAAAAGAATACCCTCATGCAAGAATATTCTTCCTCAAAATCTACTATGGATGAGCTTTACAAGATACGAAAGAATTATGGAATTTACATGGGTAAGGAGATGGAGAGATAATTTTTCTCTCCTCTTTTTCTGTACATAAAAAAAGAGTCGGTGCAGTCCTAAGACCACACCGACATCAATTTATCTCTCAGCTTCTTTGTTTGTTTCTTTCTTTTCTTTTGGCTTTGCCTTATCTTCAGCCTGATATTTCTTGATTGCCCCAAGTACAGATTCTTTCTTTTCTTCCTGTCCTTTCATCTGTTCTCTTGCCTTTAGTAGCTTTGAAGAAAGTACCCTGATATTACTATACTCCTTACCGTTATCATCAATGGAGGTTCTGATTTGCCCAAAAAGCTTAATAAAATCTCCTCTTTTAAAATCCTTTGGAATATCACTCTTTTCTCCATAAGCCGAGCAATTATGATATACCTTATTCCCCTCATCGTCTTTGGATA
>CAZEIB010000143.1:2904-6058 GCA_964511785.1 uncultured Oscillospiraceae bacterium | reverse complement strand
TCATATTTTAGTAAATGAACATGGATAAAAGCTATTAAAAAAAGAAGTATTGCATGAATGCTTCTTTTTTTAATAGCTTTTATCAAGATAACAAGGTTTACTTACGGTGGTCCAGTGCTTTTGTAAGATAGTTGCCCACAACTTGAAATATTTGTACCAATATAACAAGAGCAATACTGGCAGCATACATTACATCATACTCTCTTCGGTTTAAACCGTAAGCAATGGCAATTTTCCCAAGACCATCTCCGCCTGCGGCACCGGCCATGGCCGTATAGGCTAAAATGGTGGTTAAGCAAATGGTAGCTCCGTTTACTAAAGAAGGAAGGGCCTCACGAAGGAGTACCTTGGTAATAATTTGCCATTTAGTAGAACCCATGGAAATAGCAGCTTCAATTACGCCGTGGTCTACTTCGTTTAAGGAGTTTTCCACCATTCTGGCAACATAGGGAAAAGCACTGACTGTTAGAGGGAAAATAAGGGATTGAGTGCCAATGGCTGTGCCCATAATTACCCTGGTAACAGGAAAGAGCATGACCAGTAAAATAATAAAAGGGATGGAACGTAAAAAGTTTACAATGGAACTTAAAATACCGTTAAGGGTAGGGGCTGCACAAATATGATTGCGCTTAGTAACCACTAATAACACCCCTAAAGGCAAGCCGATTAAATAAGAAAAAAACAAAGAAGGGAAGGTCATATACAAAGTATCTAAAGTACCCTGATAAAGAAGAGGCCCAATTTTATCCCAATTCATAAAGAGTGCACCTCCTCTACTAGTAAACCTTGATTTTCTAAATAATCAATGGCTTTTTGCCTGATCATAGGATCTTTAGGGCGCTGAATAAGCATTTGGCCATATTGTATGCCGTTTAAAGTACGTACATCGGCGGCTAAAATGCTAAAAGGATACTGGAGGGATAAGGTTAAATCTCCAATAATGGGTTTTCCCACTTTTGCCCCGTCAAACACTACCCGAAGAGCAGGGGTATTTTCTTCAATAAAGTCATTTTCACTGGGAACAATACCGAAAAGCCGTCTTCCTGCAGTACTTTTAGTATGGGTGAATACGTCATTTACCCTACCTTCTTCTGCAATGCGGCCTCCATCCATAATGGCTACTTTGGTGCATATTTGTTTAATTACCGCCATTTCATGGGTAATGAGTACAATGGTAATGCCTAAGGTACGGTTAATGTTTTCCAGCAAACTTAATATAGATTGGGTGGTCATAGGGTCTAAAGCGCTGGTGGCTTCATCGCATAAAAGTACTTGCGGGTCTGAAGCCAAAGCTCTGGCAATGGCAACACGTTGCTTTTGACCACCGGAAAGTTGAGAAGGATAAGCGTAAGCTTTATCTTCTAAACCTACAATAGCTAGAAGCTCCCCAACTCTTTTATTGGCTTCTTTTTTCGGAACCCCTGCAATATCTAAGGGGTAACGAATATTTTTAAAAATGCTTTGTTGCATTAGCAAATTAAAATGCTGAAAAATCATGCTAATATTTCGTCGTAATGAAAGAAGTTCTTTTGATTTCATCGTTAAGATATTTTCGCCATTAATATATACGGAGCCTTCTGTAGGCTCGTCAAGCCGATTTATACATCGAATTAAAGTGCTTTTTCCTGCACCGCTAAGGCCGATAATACCATAAATATCTCCTTGGTTTATTGTTAAACTGATGTTATCTAAGGCGGTAACATCCCCATTTGGAGCAGGAAACACTTTTTTTACATTACGCACTTCTATAAGTGGTATATTGGTAGAAGGGGCTGAGGACATTTCTTTTTCGCCCTCCTTTTCATTTATTTTGCCAAAGCGTTAAAAGATGGTGAAAATATCATACCTTAAAGGGAAAACCCTGTCAATATAAGGGAAAGTTGTCAAACTATTTTAAAGAGAAAATCGTAGAGTTCAATTTTTTGAAGAATGATTTTATTAAGAGTAGAGGGAGAAAATGACGAGGGGAGAAAATTGACAAGGTAGGGAATAGATGATAACATACAGCTTATATAAAAATGCTAGGAGTGAAGAAACCATGAGGCTGTTATATCGTACCCAAGAAAAGGCCCTATGCATAAACGGCCGAATGTGGAAAATAGCATAGTTTAAACTGATAAAAAAATAGATATAACAAAATAGGAGAATGAATATGAAAAAAATAATAGCAACGTTATTAACCTTGGTATTGGTATTGTCTTTAACTGGCGTATTTGCAGAAAATCAAAAAATTGTGATTGGAGCAACACCGTCACCCCATGGAGAAATTTTAGAATTTATTAAAGAGGACTTGGCGGCTTTAGGTTTTGATTTGGAAATTAAAATTTTTACAGAATATCCTTTACCTAACCCTGCTTTAGGAGCGAAGGAATTAGATGGCAACTATTTTCAGCACTTGCCTTATTTAGAAAATTACAACTCTACGGTTAGTGAAAAAGAACAGCTTTTTCCAGCTATTGGGGTGCATTACGAGCCTTACGGTATCTATCCTGGTAAAACAGCTACTTTAGAAGAAATTCAAGATGGAGCTATCATTACCATTACCAATGACCCTGCAAATGAAACCAGAGCTTTATTGCTACTACAAGAAGCAGGTTTAATTAAACTAGCTGATGATGTAACGCCAAACAGTTCCGTAACGGTATTGGATATTGTAGAAAACCCTAAAAAGTTGGATATTAAAGAAGTTGATGCTGCAAACCTGCCCTCTACCTTGCAAGATGCAGATTTTGCTGTTATTAACGGAAACTTTGCCTTAGATGCAGGCTTAAATCCGGCAAAAGATGCTATTTACTTAGAGTCTGCTCAGGGAGTTTCCGGTAAAGAATATACAAACTACTTGGTAGTGCGTCCTGAAGATAAAGATGCAGACTTTGTAAAAGCTTTAGAGGAAGTGCTATTAAGTGAAAAAGTAGCAGAGTATATTTTGAACAACGAAAACTACAAAGGCGGTGTATTCCCTGCTTTTGGAGAAGAAAAAGCCGAATAGAAAAAAATTAAGCAATCAAAGATTGAATTTAAAATCCGTTCTTTTTATATAATTATAGAAAGAACGGATTTTACTTTGAAAGGTTCAAAAACAGCAGATAAGAAAGAAGTTATTGACGGAGGATAGCAGCTCACGTATAATGAATACCAGTATATAGAGGAGGAA
>CAZEIB010000143.1:0-2894 GCA_964511785.1 uncultured Oscillospiraceae bacterium | reverse complement strand
TTTATGTTTGTTTTTATTTTTCTTCTGTGCTTTTTTAGGCTTTCACCATTTGGTTGAAGGAACTGCTCAAGAAAGTAAAGAATCTTTTTATGTATCTATGGAAGAAAGAGAAGTATTGTTACTGGGAAAAACCTTAAATACGCAAGAGAATAGACAGGTAGAAAAAGAAGAAAAACATGATTTTTATGATGGGTTTTCTTTAAGGGAAGAAAAGAAAAATACCACTGATGCTAACGGAAATCCTTTATGTGAAAAAGAGCCTTACTTTAAAATGGTATATTATGCTTTTTATATGGGAGAAGAAGCTGGCTAGAAAATAGCTCAATAAATATGATAATTAATTTAAATATAAGGAGAGGTTACATGAAAGTTCAAGGAAGAGTAAAAAGAAAAATGGCTGCTAAAACCAAAGCATCTATTTTTTTAGCCATTGCACTTATTTTAACAATTGCATTGGCTTGGATTTCTTTAACGGGCATTCCCTTAGATAAGGAAGGGCTGTACAGATTAAACCCGTGGGTGCCTACAACCAATGCAGAAAACTGGCCTAAAAACTTATCTTTAGGGCTGGATTTAAAGGGAGGGGTTTTTGTTGAATATACAGCAACACCCCCCGCTAATGCTGAGGCTAATTTTGATGCTTTAATGGATGGAACCATTTCAATTATTGGTAACCGGTTAACAGAAAAAGGTTATACCGAAAGTACGGTAACCCGTTTTGGCACCAATGGAATTCGAGTAGAGATACCGGAAGTAAGTGATACCAATGAAGTGCTAAACTTAATCGGCTCCCCTGCAAAGCTAGAATTTGTTGATCCTGAAGGCAATGTGTTTATGGAAGGGAAGGACGTAGTGTCTGCCCAGCCATCAGCCTATCAAGAAGGCCTTGATTATAAATACGTGATTCAATTTAAATTATCTTCAGAAGGCAGTAAGCTTTTTGCCGATGTAACCAGCAAAAGTATTGGAAAAAATATTGCCATTCACCTTGATGGAGAAGAACTGATGGCACCGGTGGTGAACCAAGCTATTACCGGTGGAGAAGGAACCATTGAAGGAAACTTTACCGCTGAAGAAGCAGAGAGAATGGCCATACAAATTCAATCCGGTGCACTGCCACTGGACATTCGCCAAGACCGGGTAGACACCATCTCTGCTACTTTGGGAATAGATGCCCTGGCTACCTCCATTAAAGCGGCAGTGATTGGGATTGTTATTGTAATGGTTATTTTGTTTGCCATATATCGAGTAGCTGCTATTGCTGCCAATTGGGCTTTAGTTTTATATTTAATCATGTTGTTCTTTTTATTGGCCATTGTACCGGGAATTCAACTTACCTTACCGGGAATTGCCGGGATTATTTTAGGAATTGGTATGGCGGTAGATGCCAATGTGGTTATTTTTGAGCGTATAGGAGAAGAAATTGGTAAAGGCAGAGGGGTAAAAGGAGCAGTAAAAATTGGTTTTCAAAATGCCATGTCTGCCGTTATAGATGCCAATGTTACCACTATTATTGCTGCTGTGGTTTTAATGCTTTTTGGTACAGGCACCATTCAAGGTTTTGCCATTACCTTATTTTTAAGTGTTATTGTAAGTATGATCTCTGCTATATTTATTACAAAGGTACTTCTTAAAAATATTGTTACCCTTGTTGGGGATAAACCTGCCTTATTTACACGAAAGAAAGCCCAAGTAAAGGAGGCGAAGTAAATGAAAAATCAATTACCTAAATCTACTAAAATTGCTCTTGTTTGTTCTTTTGCGATTATGATTGTAGCATTGGGATTAACCCTTTTTGGCCATGGAATTCGTTTGGGGCTGGATTTTACCGGTGGAATGACCGTATCTTACGATATGAAAGAAGCCTTTGAACAAGATGATGTGGCTTTGGCTCTACAAAACCAAGGGATTGGTGATTTTCAAATTTCTAAAACTGGGGAAGAGCAGACCCGTGTAGAAGTACGCATCCCCCAAATGAACGAAGATGGAGTGCAGATTCTTCAGGAAGCTTTGGAAAAAGAACTTCTTGAAAAATATCCCCAAATGGACATAGAAAACAGTAATGTAAATTATGTGGGTCCTGTAGCAGGAAGGGCTTTAGTTAAAAATGCCATCATCAGTGTGTTGTTGGCAGCAGCCTTAATGCTAATTTATATCGGGTTTCGTTTTGACTTTAGCTCAGGTATGGCAGCTATTGTGGGGCTTACCCATGATGTGCTGATTATGCTATCTTTTATGGCGATTTTAAGCCCGATTATTCAAATGAACAGCTCTTTTATTGCAGCTGCTTTAACCATTGTTGGGTATTCCATTAACAATACCATTGTAATTTTTGACAGAATTAGAGAAAACAACCGTAGTGGCGAATATGCTGCAGTTGCAAAAACCCAGTTAGTGGCAGGTTCTATAAGGCAAAGCCTAGGTAGAACCAGTATTACCACCTTAACTACCTTAATAACCATTGGCGCTTTGTATGTTTTAGGGGTAGCAAGTATTAAAGACTTTGCATTGCCAATTATTATTGGGATTATTTCCGGAGTATACAGTGCCAACTTAATTAATGGCTACATATGGGCTGTTTTTGAAGAAAAACGTAAAAAACCGGTGAAGGCTAAAAAAGGGAAAAAGGCCTAAGCAGTAAAGAAAAAAGACTTTGAATTTTCAAAGTCTTTTTTTATTGCTGAAGCTGGTCTTTAACCATGACAAAGCGCCTAGCTACATTAAAGGCAAGGGTTTTGTTTTTAATCATTTGTTAAATACACGAAAGAGAAACTCATTTAGCATCAATGGTTTCGCCGGGCTGCAGTGTGAGTGTTGTAAGGGAGAGATCTTTTTTTAGTGCTGAATTGTCAAGTCAAGTGCACCATTTGTAGAAATACTTGAATAGGTGATTT
>CAZEIB010000142.1:0-6107 GCA_964511785.1 uncultured Oscillospiraceae bacterium | reverse complement strand
AGCTTTGGCCGTTTAGGTACAAAACCTGCTTTTGAAGCCATGAACAAGGCCGATTTGCTTTTATTTGTGGGAAGTAATTTTCCCTTTGCCAGGTTTTGGCCGAAGGAATTAAAGGTGATACAAATTAACAATGCCTTTGAAGATATTGGCAAGCAATTACCAGTGGATTTGGGAATTGTTGCCGACGGAGAAGAATTTTTACAGGCACTTTTACAGGCGGATTTTTCCCTTGAAGAAAATGTTTTTTTAAAGGCTTGCAGAAAAAACAAAAAAAATTGGGACAAGTGGCTTAATGCTTTAGCTGATGACGAAAGCCAAGGCCTAAATCCGGAAGCTGTGATTAGAGCCATCAAAAAACATTCTGAAAAAGATGCCTTTTACGGGCTGGATGTAGGGAATAACACCATGTATTCTGTAAGGCAGCTGCCCCTTGAAGGAAGCCAATACCATGTAATTAGCGGTTGGTTTGCTACTTTAGGGGTGGGGCTTCCCTACAGTATGGCGGCTAAGTTAACTTATCCTGATAGACAGGTGTGGTCCATTTCCGGAGACGGAGGCTTTGCTATGAACATGCAGGAGATTATTACCCAATTCAGGTACGAATTACCCATTATTAATGTGGTATTAAGTAACGGCTCCTACGGGTTTATACAGCATGCTCAAATTAAAAGCGATTTTATGTATGGGGTAGATATTACAGATGCCGACTGGGCTAAGGCTGGGGAAGCCATGGGAGCTATTGGTTTTACCGTAACCACCTTGGAAGAATTGGACAGAGCCATGGAAGAAATTAGGGGATTACAAAAAAAGGGAAATCAAAAGCCTATTTTGTTAGATGCTAAAATTCACTATACAGACCCTGTAGATACTAGTTATATGATTTTAGACCCTGATAAATATTCCCAAGAAGAAATTGAAAATTACAAAAAAACCTACCATATTTTCGGTCAGCCCTCCTTAACGGAATTGTTAAAAGAATAGAAAAAACACATAAAGGAACCCTCTCTTTTTATGATGAAAAAGAGAGGGTTCTTTCTAAAAGACAAAAAGAGCAACAGAGGCAAAAGGGTTCAAAAACCTATTTTTAGGGTATATAAAACATAGGTACACATATTTATCTATTCCCAATGGAGGCAAAAATAATGGAAAAAAAACAAAGCAATCACTTATACAACGAAACCTCACCCTACTTACTGCAACATGTTCACCAGCCGGTAAACTGGTACCCTTGGGGGGAGGAGGCTTTTAAAAAAGCCAAAGAAGAAAATAAACCGATTTTTTTATCCATAGGCTATTCTACTTGCCATTGGTGCCATGTAATGGGAGAAGAAAGTTTTGATGATGACCAAGTAGCCGCTTTATTGAACCGCTATTTTGTATCGATTAAAGTAGATAAAGAAGAGCGACCGGATATTGATGCCATTTATATGACAGTGGCCCAAAGCTTAACAGGCAGTGGAGGTTGGCCTTTAACCATACTGATGACCCCGGAGCAAAAACCTTTTTTTGCAGGAACGTATTTTCCTAAAAAAAGCCGTTATGGCAGGGTAGGGATGTTGGACCTCATTTCTGCCATTGGGGAAAAATGGCAGGAAGACCCGGAAGATTTATTGGCCACTGCCAAAGAAATTGGAGAAATTTTTGCTAAAGAAACAACAGAAAAAGAAAGCCAAAGCCCTAATAAGCAGGTGATTACCGCTGCCCTTAAAGAAATAAGCCAAAGATTTGATGAAAAATACGGGGGTTTTTCTCCTGCGCCTAAGTTTCCTACCCCTCACTATTTATTGTTTTTATTGCACAGCCATCAGCTGGGGCTAAGTGAAAAGGCCTTACCTATGGCGGAAAAAACCCTAGAGAGCTTGTATCAAGGAGGAATATACGACCATGTAGGCTTCGGTTTTTCCCGTTATGCTACAGATTCAAAATGGCTTATACCCCATTTTGAAAAAATGCTTTACGATAATGCTCTTTTGGTAATGGCCTACACCCAAGGCTACCAAATAACCAAAAACCCTTTATATAAAGAAATTGCCCAAAATACCTTAACCTATATTACAAGGGAAATGACCCATCCTTTAGGAGGGTTCTATTCTGCTCAAGATGCAGACAGCCAAGGGGAAGAGGGGAAGTATTATACTTGGACAAAGGAAGAAATTGAAAAAGTTTTAGGAAAAGAAGAAGGCGAAAGCTTTTGCAAGGAATACGGGGTTACTTTTGAGGGAAATTTTGAAGGAAAAAACATCATCAACCTTCTTCATAAGCCTTTAGGGGTTTTACAGCAACAAACCAAAAACCAACTGGAAACCCTTTATCAAAATAGGCTATCCCGCTACCCTCTTCATAAAGATGATAAAATTTTAACCGCTTGGAATGCCATGATGATTAGCACCTTTGCTTTAGCAGGGCAGGTATTTAAGGAAGAGGGATATATTAAAATAGCCCAAAGAGCCTATGGGTTTATACAAGAGTATATGACCCAAGAAAACGGCCGTTTACAGGTAAGCTTTAGAGAGGGAAAGGCTAAAGGAGAAGGCTTGTTAGATGACTATGCCTATATGCTTTTGGCCAGCCTTAGCCTTTATGAAGCCACCTTTGACCCTCAATATTTAGAAAAAGGAAAAAACCTTTTTGAAAAAATGAAAGAGGGATTTATAGATGAAAGAGGAGGCTATTATTTAAGCCCTGTTTATGGGGAAAAGTTATTGTATAGGCCTAAAGAGTTTTATGACGGGGCGACGCCTTCGGGAAATTCTATTTTGGTTTATAGCCTTATAAAGCTGGCTACCCTTTTAGGGAATGAAGAACTGACAGAAGAAGGGAATGCCTTACTGGATGCCTATGGACCGTTGATGGTAAAGCAGCCTTTGGCTTACACCTTTGCACTAAAGGCTTTGCTACTAAAAGTATTTCCCAGTAAAGAGTTGGTGGCTGTGGTAAAAAAAGAAGAAATAGAAGAGGTGAAAGAAATTCTTAGAAAAGATTTTGCCCCACAGCTTACTACTTTGGTAATAACCCCGGAAAATCAAAAAAACCTTGAAAAATTGGCCCCTTATACGAAAGAGTATGGAAAAAACTTTGAAAAACCTGCCTTTTATTTATGTGAAGGAGAGACCTGCCACCCCCCTGTAGAAAGGTTGGAGGAAGGGATAGGGCTGTAAAACAGGGATGATAGATAAGGAGAGATTATAAAAATAAATTCGTTGAAAAGAGGTTTTGTTTTCTTTGTAAACAATTAAAACTGTTTTTTTATTTGTTGTTGCCTTTATCAGCTTTGGAATCGGATTTTGACCCTTTCGTAGCCCTTCGCAGGCTTTCATGAAAGAAGCCCCTATTACGATGTTAAAAATATGGAAAAATCAATTTGACTGATGCCTTTTTCAATTGGTTTAACGATAAGTATAAAATGCAAAAGCCTCTTCTTTTTAGAAGGGGCTTTTTGATGTTTTATTAAAGTTGTTTTAACTAATAAATAAGAAGGGTTTTGTACTGTTTTTTTGATTTAAGTAAGGTATATATAAGGGAAGGGGAGTTACTGCTGTTCTAAAAAGAGAATATGCAATTTTTGATCGGCTTGGGTAATAAAATCCTCTAAGGATATTTCATCATTGATATAGCGATGAACCAATGTATACACACTGTTTTCCCCTCCTGCATAAATGGTTTCCACATCTGTGGGTAGTTTAAGGCGGGGGAGAAGGTTTTGATAATTTTGAAGGGTTTCTTCACTGACGATCCATTGCTCTTTTTCTTTATAGGTTTCAAGCTCCTTGGTATAAGTGGCAACTTGTTCTGTATAAAAGGCCTTGTCTTCTTCTTTGGCTTCTTGAAGTAGATTTTTTAAATGGTCTAAAGTCCCTTGGTTTAAAGAGAGGTTTTCTTGATAAGAAGGATCTTCAACGGGCTTTAATTCATTGGAGAAGAGAAAAGGTAATTGAACAGGCTCTATTTGGCTAAGGGCATGCTCTACAAAAGCAAGGGCATCTTCGGAATTTTGGCTGTAAGGGTTGATGAACAGAATTTCTATTTGAGAAAAAGGAGAGAGAAGAATGGGTCCATTGTCTTCAAAGGAAAGGGGCATAAATTGTTTGTTGTAATGGTAAGCGGAAGAACCAAAAGAATAATCACCAAACAAAGCCACTTCATCGGTAGCAGAAAAATCGGCATTGTACAAAGTGGAATCGGTAAAATCAATTTGGTCAATTAGGGAAATTAGTTCTTTAAAAAGAGGGGTGTTAAAGGTGAGAGGGTGGTGTGGGCTTAGGTAGGCATTGATGTACATGTTTGTCACATCAACCAGTAAGCTATAGCGGTCGATACCGTAAGTGCAAAGAGAATATTCCGGGTGAGCATCCCGAAGCTCTTTCTGCCAGCGAAGGAAAAACTGTAAGTATTGGGTATACGTGGTAGGCATATCTTTTTCGGTAAGGCCCAGGTCTTTCATTACCTTAGGGTAATAAGAGGGAAAAGAAAGCCTTAGGCGAAGAGGAAAGGCATACATTTCCCCTTCATAGGAAAGGGCCTCTTGAAGGAAGGGGTGGAGAGTAGAAAACTTTTCTTTAATGAAAGAACTTTGACTTAAGGGATAAGCATAGGCTTTCTCTTTAATAGGGCCAAAAGAAATGGTGAACAGGTTTTCTAAAAGGACATCGCTAGACACAGATTGTAGAAGAAGGCGTTGTAAAAGGGTGTTTTCCTGATAAGCCCATTGGTTTTGCACCAAATGAACGGTGGGATGAGCCATAGAAAAAGAGGCCACCAAAGGTTCATCCCAAGGGTTCATAGGTGGAAGAACTAAAGCTTTGCCTTGATTTTGTAAAGGAAGGGCAGAAGAAAAACCAAGACCTGCTTCCCTTAGAAGAATAAAGCAACGGTTTCCCTCAGAATTTAAAAGGATTTTTCCCTCAGGGCTTTGGGAAAAATAAGAAAGAATGACGGGTTCTTCTCCCTTTTGAAAACTGTATAGGCCTTGATTGACCAGGTAATAAAATTGTTGGTTGTGATAAGCCATGCCTTTAAGGGGCCCTTTAGGGGAGAGCGTGTGTAGAGAGGTAAAGGAATCTTCCAAAGAGTTAAAGCTACCAACTTGGTAGGTAAGAGAACCCTCTTTTTTGGGGGAATAGGTATAGGCTAAAATTTCTCCTTGGTTTCCTTCAAAAAGCCCGGCAATGGAGGGAGTGTTGTATAAAGTGACCTTTTGGGTTGTTAAATGGTAACTGCGTAACTCTCCCTGGTAGGCATTAAAATCTCCACCTAAGGGGGTATAGTCAAAAAGAAGGTATAAAATGTTATTAAAAACCCCTTGAAAATGAAGGGAATAGCCTTCCTCTTCTAAAGGGGTCATCAGCTCTTTAGGCAAAAGAAGTACCTCTTCTTTTATATACTTTTTATCGGGAGAGAAAGGGTAGATATGGCCTTCATATAAATTTAAACCATAGAGGGTATTTTCCCAAAAAAACAAGTGATTGATTAAGGAGCTGTTAGGGTTTTTAGGAGAAGTGGTGGAAGCTAAAGGAAGGATTTCTTTTGTGGTGTCGTTATAGGAAAAAAGTTGTTTGTTGGTGAGGAGGTAAAAAAGATCATCTTGAAAAGTTACATCAAGAAGAAAAAAAGGGCTTTCCTCATTATTTTGATTTTGGACAAGAAACAAGCCTTCTTCCTTTAAGGAAAAAGGAAGGGATTCTTCTGCCAAGGGGGTAAGTATACTTATAAAAAGCAGGAGCATCAAAAGAAGAAAAAACAGTTTTTTCATAAAAGGCCTCCTTTGTTTAAAAGAAGATGGATTTTTAAAAAGGGTTGATACCCAGCAAATAATAAAACCAGTATAACAGGGTTGGAAACTTCCTTCAATGGTTTTTAATGGTTTACAAAAGAAGAAAAAACAGTAAAAAAAAGAATGTGTAGAAGAAAAACCACACATTCTTTTTTAGAAGAGCCAAGGGCTAATTATTCGGAAACTTTATATACCACATTTTTAAGGGAATGTTTATTGTTTCTAAAACAGCCAATGTATTTGCTGAATTGTCAAGTCAAGTGCACCATTTGTAGAAATGCCTGAATAGGTGATTTCCAATTTAAGCATTTTCTAGGTCTGTTGTTGATTAGAAAAA
>CAZEIB010000141.1:0-6127 GCA_964511785.1 uncultured Oscillospiraceae bacterium | reverse complement strand
ATACATTCTACAACAAGAAATTCTTGTGGGCTATTTCTTTCTGATGCACTTCATTCTACAATCTACCATATATTGGAACAAGGACTTAGCTCTTTTGATGACAGTGAAAAATTAATTACCCCAAATATGATAAACAACTATGTGAAAAGCGGTGTGGTTCCTCCTCCTGTAAAAAAGAAGTATCAACGCAATCATGTGGCACAATTATTGATGATTACCATTATGAAAAGGGTACTAAGTCTTAGTGAAATAACGGTAATTACAAAAAACCTTATTGATGAAGTAGGGGAAGAAAAAGGATATAACTTATTTTGCGAGGAACTGGAATCGGCTTTAAGCAAAGTTGAAAGCAGTGAAAAGGCAACCATTTATTTTACAGCTACTGGCAACGGCGCTATATCTGCTTTACATGGGGCTATTGCTGCTTTAATGGGAAAGCTTTATGTGCAAAGCTATGTGCAGGAAAAGTAATAGAAAATTAAAAGCCCACCGCTTATTGATGAAAGAGGGGGCTTTTATTTATATACCTGTTTTGATTGTGAATTTTAGCCAAAGTGTACTGGAAAAACCTTGGTAAAAACTAATTGTTTTTTTGAATACCTAAAAGGAGGCATAAACATTGAGCCATTTCTTGGGTGCTTTCTTTCATTCTGTTAGAAATCCAAAGAATGATTACACTGGTAATGCCTGATACATAGTATAAAGAAACCATTTCTGTAGAACAGGGAAGAGAGGCTTTGATTAAAGGATGGTTTTTTAGGCTTTCAGAAAGGCTTTGATGAAATAAATGGCGAATGACATGAATGACTTCCCCTTCCACATCAACCATAAGCAAGTTTTTAAAAATAGTAACGTCTTCTTTAATTTCCAGCAAAAATATATGAATTGCTTCATCAAAGGGCAAGTGGTGAACTTTTTTAATAAAACGATTTTTAAACCCTTTCATAGAAAAAGCTAAAAGAACGTATTTATCTTCAAAGTGACTATAAAAAGCACTACGGCTTACCAAAGCTTCGCTACAAATATCATTGACTGTAATTTTGCTGAAAGAGTTTTTTTCAAGCAAAAAAAATAAAGCGGTAGATAAAGCAAGTTTGGTTTTTTGCACCCTTAAATCTTCTTTGGCCTTTTTCATAAAAAACTCCTTAGGGATAAGATGATTTTATTTTACCGTAAGGGCTTTTTCTTTGCAAGGAAATAAATAAAATACAAAAAGTAAAAACTGTAAGATATCTTACAGTTTTTACTTTTTATAGATAGCTTTATCTCTTAATTGCATTTATGGTAGATATAAGAACAAAAGAAGGAGGGTGCCTATGAAAAAAGAAGAATCAAAAGAAAAAACAGATGGAACCCTTAGACTTTTGGCGGAAATTAAAGCAAAGGAAGAAGAAATTAATCTTATCTACTATCAATTAGGGAAAAAAATCATTGATTTGGTAGAAAAAGAAGAAAAAAAGATTAATAAGCTGGTAGATGAAGTAATTGAAATGAAAAGAACAGTAAAAGAGAAGTAATGTAAAAATAAAAAAAGGGGAGAAAAAAATGACAAACTTATCCTTTAATCAATGGGTGTTGATTTTTGTGGCATATAGTTTTTTAGGCTGGGTTTGCGAGACCATATGGTGCTCTGTAGGTAAAAGAAAATTTGTGAACAGGGGTTTTTTAAAAGGACCTTGGTGTCCTATCTATGGTTTTGGAGGAATGATAGGGATTATAGCTACAAATCCTATTAAACACAATCCTGTTTTAGTATTTTTGGTGGTGATGGTTACCTGCTCTGTATTAGAATATTTTACCGGATGGCTGATGGAAACTTTATTTAAAGCAACTTGGTGGGACTATTCTAAACGAAAATTTCAAATTAAAGGAAGGGTTTGTTTAGGAAATGCCATTTTATTTGGTTTATTGGGGTTAGCAACAGTATATTTTATCCACCCTTTTACCCTATCTATAATTAATAAGCTCTCTTTAAAAGTTCAGTGGGGCTTATCGGCCTTATTCCTAATCATCTTTTTTATTGACTTTATTTACTCATTAAGTGTAGTTACCAACCTTACAGAAAAACTGGAAAACCTTCGTTTGGCCATAGAAGAGCTTGAAAGGAATCAGCAGCAATATAACTGGTACGAACGAAAAGATTTAAAAGGAAGCTTTGAAAGACTACGGGAAGTGAGTAAGGAAGAGCCAGATAATCAAAGGCTATTAGGTATTATTGCCTTAATTGACCAGAGAACAGAAGGACGTGCCAGTACAAAAAGGCTGACCAAAGCTTACCCTAATATGAAACCCAAAGGCTTTACAGTAGAGGTAGAGGCCATTGAAGAAAAAGTTGAAAAGGACAAGCTAACAACTAGAATAAAAGATTGGTACAAAAGAGTAAAAGAAAGCCTTAAAAAAGAGTGGGCACAAGGAAAGGCTGCATATAAAGAAATTACCTTGACTAGGATGATTTGGGTATTTACCATAGGTAGTGTAATAGGCTATGTAGTAGAAACCTTATGGGGCTTTTTTGTTACCACCGGCACATGGGAAAGTAGACAGGGATTAGTTTACGGCCCCTTTAGCCAAATTTATGGAATAGGGGCAGTGCTGATGGTGCTGGTTTTAACCCCTTTTGTAAAAAAAGGAGACGGATGGCTTTTTGCTATTGGCGGTATTGTTGGTGGGGTTTATGAAGCCATTGCCAGCCTTTCTCAAGAATTGGTGTTTGGCAGTGTATCCTGGGAATATAGTGAAATGCCTTTTTCATTATTGGGAGGACGGACCCATTTGCTTTATATGGGCTTTTGGGGAATATTGACCATTGTGTATATGAAAAGGATTTATCCTTGGATGGCTAGGTTAATTGACAGGGTACCTGTTAGGCCGAAGAGATTTTTTACTTGGGTAATCAGTATTTTATTAGTAATGGATATGGGGATTAGCGTAATAGCTGTAGGCCGTTGGTCCCAAAGAATAGCCGAGGTTCCGCCTAAAAACCAAGTGGAAGTATGGGTTGATGAAATTTATCCTGATGAGAGAATGAGAAAAGTATACCCCCATATGGATTTTAGGAGTATTCAAAATTAACGTGTGAAAACAGGGGGAAGGGAAAATGAAAAAAATCCTTAAAATAGTGGCTTGTTTCATTGTGGGATACATTTTATTTGCTTTAATTTCTTCTACCCTTTCTTGCGCATTTCCAAAAGAAGTGGAAAAAGAAGATGTGATAAAAGTAGAAATTAAAATGAATAAAGAAAATTCTTCTTT
The DNA here is from genome assembly GCA_964511785.1 of uncultured Oscillospiraceae bacterium. Classification (GTDB taxonomy): domain Bacteria; phylum Bacillota; class Clostridia; order Christensenellales; family Aristaeellaceae; genus CAYFQH01. The sequence goes on along the minus strand of CAZEIB010000141.1, from coordinate 2,875 downwards.
TGGAGCGGACAGAGCCACTGTTATTGAAAGCTCTTTTGATGGACTGGCAGCTAGATTGGCTATGATTGATGCTACCCAAACATCTTTAGATATTGTAACCCATAATATTATAAGAAGTCCGGCAATAGATACCTTAATGAGTAAAATCCTTCAAGCGGCAGATAGAGGGGTTCAAGTGCGGATTTTGATAGATGGGAAAACCCCTTTTTTACAGGGAGGTAAAACCATAAAACTTCTTCAATCCTTGGCAACCAACCCAAACATTACTTGCAAAGGGTATAACCCCATCAACTTTTTTACTCCTTGGAATTGGCATTTTATGCTTCATGATAAGTTTATTGTAGCAGATCATCAGTACCTGCTTATAGGGGGCCGTAATTTTCACTATAGGCATTTTGATACCAGCGACAACAAAAAATCGATTACTCAAGACCGGGATGTGCTAATTTGGAAGGAGAAAGAAGAAGGGGAAAGCGGGGTTACTCAAAGCAGCACCTATTTTAACAGTCTTTGGGAAAGTAGTGTTGTTAAAGAAATTAAAAAGAAGGAGGGAAGAGTAAAAGAAGAAGTTTTTTTACAACTTGACCAAAGGCAAAAACTTTTTATGAAAACAGATTCAAGGTACTTTGAAAAAACTTTTGGGGACTATTTAGCACAAACCCATCCTACTTACCAAGTAACCTTATTGACAGGAGAAATTAAAAACAGCCTAAAAAAACCTTTTATAGGAGAAGCCCTTAAAGAATTGGCCTTACAAGGAAAAGAAGAGGTAGTAATACAAAGCCCTTATACCACTATGGGGAATCATCGTTTAGAAGGATTAAAAGAAATAGTAGAGAAGGTGCCGGTAAAATTAATGACTAATTCCAAGGGCTCTTCTCCTAATATATTGGCTTTTTCTAATTACCTGGGCCATAGAAAAACCTTTATAAACACAGGAATTGCTATTTATGAATATCAAAATACAAATTCCATTCACGGAAAATCTATGGTGGTAGATAAAGACATAAGCGTAATCGGCTCTTATAATTTAGATGATAGAAGCAGGTACATTAATACTGAAACCATGGTAGTGATACAAAGCCCCCAAGTAACAGAAGAATTGCTGGCTGCTATGGAAAATATTGAAAGCCAAAGTTTGCAAGTAGGCAAAGACAACGAATATACAGAGAATGTTTTAGTCAAAGAAGAAAAACCTTCTTTAGGGAAAAAAATTTTATTGTGGTTGTTTTTTTGGATGATGAGACCTTTCCAGTTTTTATTATAAGAGAAAATTCTCATAAAAGCTTAATTGTTTCTTAATCTGATTTCATTGACAGAAACACTTCTTTTGCGATACCCTTAATAAGAATAAAGAAAGGAAGTGGTTGTAATGGAACAGAAAAAAGTACAATATGTATGTGATAAATGCGGAAATCAACACTATATTCACGATCAGATACAAACAACAGGGGGCAATTTTTCGAAGTTTTTTGATGTGCAAAATAAAAAATTTATTGCAATTTCCTGCAAAAATTGTGGCTATACAGAACTTTATCGTAGAGAAACAGCTGCCGGAATGAACGTGCTGGATTTTTTAATAGGTGGTTAATAAACCTAACAGGTTTTCTTTTATAAGTAGTTAAAAGCCTCTATAGTCAATGGACCATAGAGGCTTTTACTTACTCAAAATGTTGTTAAATAGATAAAAATAAGGTATAATTTAAAAAAGAAGTATTTTTTAAAACTATATAAAAAGTAAGGAGACGTAGTATGATTATTCGAAAGAGTTTAATACACGATGGCGTAAATGAAAATCCTTATATAGGAGATATTGAAATAGAAAATGGTAAAATTATTGCCATTGGTGAAAACTTGCCTTCGAAAGGGGAGGAAGTAAATGTAGAGGGATTACAGCTGTTCCCCGGCTTTGTAGAAGCCCATGCTCACACAGGCTTAGATGGCTACGGCATTGGCTTTGAAGGGGCAGACTATAATGAAATGGGAGATGCCTTATCTCCCCAATTACGAGCCATTGATGCTTTTCAACCCTTTGATAGAGCCTTAGAAGAAGCAAAAAATGCAGGTATAACCACCCTTTGTGTAGGCCCTGGTAGTGCCAATGTGCTGGGGGGCACTTTTACTGTAGTAAAACCTGTAGGCAAGCGCATTGATGATATGTACATTTTAAAAGAAGCAGCTATGAAATGCGCTTTTGGAGAAAACCCCAAACGCTGTTACCGTGAAAAAGGGAACAGCACCCGTATGACCACCGCTGCCAATTTGCGAGATACCTTATTTAAAGCTAAGGAATATAAAGATAAATTAGAAGCGGCCAAAGAAGATCCCAGCAAAAAACCGACTTTTGATTTAAAAATGGAAGCAATGCTTCCTGTAATTCGAGGGGAAATGCCTTTAAAGGCACACGCCCACCAAGCCGATGACATATTTACCGCCATACGCATTGCAAAAGAGTTTAATATTAAACTTACTTTGGAACATTGTACCGAAGGACATTTAATTGCAGAAGAACTGGCCAAAGAAAATATTCCCATGGCAGTAGGGCCTACCTTAACCCATGCCAGTAAGTTTGAACTGCGAAATAAAAGTTGGCGTACCCCGGATATTTTAGCTAAAGCCGGTGGGCAAGTATCTATTATTACCGATGCCCCAGTGATTCCTCAAAAATATTTAGCCCTTTGTGCCGGTTTAGCAGTAAAAAGCGGCATGGATCCTTTTGAGGCTTTGCAGGCTATTACCATTAACCCTGCCAAACACATTGGTGTGGCAGATAGGGTGGGGAGCATTGAAGTGGGTAAAGACGCAGACTTTGTGTTAACAGACGGAAATCCCTTTGCTGTTGAAACCACAGTAAAAAAAGTATGGATTGACGGTA
>CAZEIB010000140.1:0-6168 GCA_964511785.1 uncultured Oscillospiraceae bacterium | reverse complement strand
CAGTAGTGGAAGGGGAGAGAATACGGCTTAAACGAAAGGTACGGTAATCTTTTTTTTCAATATCAAAGGCCTGCAAATACCAAGCTTTAGCCTTAAAAACCAGCTTCAAAGGGTGCACCTTTCGGCTGCTCTTTTCTCCGTAACCGGATATATAGGTAAAGAAAAGGTTTTTTTGATTGATGATGGAAGTTTTTAAAAGATTAAATTTATTATTTTCCTCTTCTCCTTGTCCCCAAGGGGAAAAATCCACCTCTAGCCACTGGGCAGGAGGTTTTTGAAATAAAGCCGTTAATTTTTGTAATAGTTTTTGACTGTTTTGATTTTGATGGGGCTGATTTTGAAGGGCCAATAATATTTCTTCCTGTTCCTTTTTGCTAAGGGCAATTTTATTTAGTACATACCCTTCCATTAAATGAATACCGCCCCCTCGTCCTTGGGTGGTATAAAGGGGAATACCGGCTAAAATCAGCCTGTCTACATCACGCATAACCGTACGGGTGGATACTTCAAAATAATGGGCCAACTCTCCTACCGTGAAGGAGCCTTTTTCAACAAACAAATAAAGCATTTCAAAAAGCCTGCTGGTTATCAAACAATCACCTACTAAAAAAGATAATACCAGTATAGCACTTTAATAAAACAAGGGCTGTATAAAGCTAAAAAACCTTTTCTCTAAAAGAAGAAAAGGTTTTTTAGCAAGGTGGATGAAAAAATATGGGAAACCCTTAATTTTACCTTTTTGGAGGAGAAACTTTTTGATATAAAGGGTCTTCTTTTTCTTTAATCCATCTTTTTTTAGCTGCCACCAATAAAAGGGGAAAAATACTGGCGAGAAAAAAGGTAAAAAAAGAGTAGGTGGGAAAGTATTCCAAAACCCCCTTTGAAAGCCATATAAAAATGAGGGTAAGGCGCAACAACGAAGTGACAATTAAAAACCAATGAATAATGTGGTTGGTGGTTGGCCATGGAAGATAAAGAGAAAGAACAAATAGTACAGAAAGGAAGAAGGGGGATAAAAGCTCGGTATTTATATTGGACCCAAAGGAACTGGAGCCATTTAAAAGCACCCCTAAAACAAGGGCAATAAGAGCTAAAATATGTTTGGTTTTAGGGGAGGAGATTTTATTCATCATAGCCTCCTTTATGATAAATACTAGAAAGACTCTTATATTCATCATAGCGGGAATTAGTAGAATGTCAATAAAAACAAAGAAAAAAATAAAAACATGAAAATGAGGGAGAAAAACAGAAAGGGCTTTTAGTACCATGTAACTAGGGCAGTAAAACCTAGGGAAAAAGTAGCTGTAAGGAGGGATAGAGTGACCAAGGTGGACCTATGGCTTGAAGAAGAAAACCTTTTGCTTATAGAGGGATGGGCAAAAATGGGCCTTAGTGAAGAAGAGATTGCCGGTAACATGGGCATTGCCAGAATGACCCTGTATAGGTGGAAAAACCGTTACCCTTTAATAAAAGAAGCGTTAAAAAAAGGGAAGGAAGTGACAGATTTTATTGTGGAAAATGCCCTTTTTAAAAGGGCTACAGGCTATACCTATGAAGAGGTGACCAAGGAAGTAAAAGAGGGAGAGGTAAGGGTAACCAAAATTGTGCGTAAAGATGTGCCCCCTAATACTACGGCTTTAATTTTTTGGCTGAAAAACCGTCAACGAGATCGATGGCGGGACAGGTGGGAAGAAGACTTTCCCTTGGAAATGGGAAACCATGGAGGAGTAGTGTTGATGCCTTCTCCTTTAGAAGAACTTTTACAGGAAGAGAAGGAAAAAATAAAAGAGAAGAAGGAAAAGAAGGAAAACAGATGACAAGTAGAGACAAATACTAGAAAAAAGAAAGGGGAAAGGGAGTGGGAAACATTGTTTGGCAACCTCAACCAAGGCAAAGGGCCTTTATGGAACGGGGAGAATATGAGGCTCTTTATGGCGGTGCCGCAGGAGGGGGAAAAAGTGATACTTTACTGGCAGAAGCTTTAAGGCAGGTACACATTCCCCATTATAAGGGGCTGATATTGCGAAAAACTTATCCCCAATTATCGGAATTAACCGATAGAAGCAGGGAAATTTACCAGCAGGCTTTTCCAACAGCCAGGTATAATCACAGCCGCCACAGTTGGCAGTTTCCAAGTGGGGCGCAAATTCACTTTGGGTCTATGCAGCATAGTAAGGATAAAATTAATTATCAGGGAAAACGTTATGACTATATTGCCTTTGACGAGTTAACCCACTTTACCTGGGAAGAGTATAGTTACATGTTTTCTCGTAATAGGCCAGGTGGGCCCGGCACCAGGGTATACATTCGCGGGGCTACCAACCCCGGTGGCATTGGCCATGGTTGGGTAAAGCAGCGCTTTATCAGCCCTGCCCCTGCCCAAACCCCTATAGAAGAAAAGGTGACTTACTTAGATGAAAAAGGAAAGTTGATTACAAAAAAGCGAAACCGTATTTTTATTCCTGCTAAAGTGCAGGATAATCAAATTTTATTAAAAAACGACGAGAATTACATTGCCAGTTTGCTTTTACTACCTCCACAAGAGAAGGAAGCTTTAATGGAAGGCAGTTGGGACAGTTTTCAAGGCCAAGCTTTTACTCAGTGGAAAAATGACCCTAACAACTACACAAGCCGCCATTTTACCCATGTGATTAACCCCTTTCCCATTCCCGGCCATTGGAAAATTTATAGAGGATTTGACTGGGGTTACGCCAAGCCTTTTTCTGTAGGTTGGTTTGCAGTAGATGAACAAAGGCGTATTTACCATATACGGGAATATTATGGCTGGAACGGTACGGCAGATACAGGCTGCCAGATGGATGTACGGGAACTGGCGGAAAAAATTAGAGAAATTGAAAGAGAGGACCCTTTACTAAAAGGACGAAAAATTTTCGGCATTGCTGACCCTTCTATTTTTGCCCATAACGGGGGCCAATCTATTGCAGACATTATGGCTTTAAGCCAAATTTATTTTGATAAGGGAGATAACAGCCGAATTCCCGGGAAAAATCAATTTCACTACCGTTTACGTTTTGATGAAAAAGGCATCCCCCTATTTTATGTGTTTCATACCTGTGTACATTTTATACGTACTTTTGGAGAATTGGTTTATGACGATAAACAGGTAGAAGATATTAACACCCATGGGGAAGATCATGCTTATGACATGGCCCGTTACGTGCTTATGGAAAACCCCATTACGTTACCCCTAACCGGTAAAAGCAGTAAAGATTATAACAACCCGCTTTTATAAAGAAAAAAGAAAGGAAGGAAACCATGAAAAAAATGAAGGAAGAAATGTTTGAAAAAGAAACTCCCTTGCCCTTTGAAGATAGGGAAGAAGGACTTACCCTGGGAGAGTTGCCCATACAAAAAGAAGTAGCCCTGTGGGAAAAAGAAGAAGAAAGAAAAAGAGAAAAAAGGGAGGAGAGTAAAAAGAGAATGAACCGGGAACGGCTCATGAAGGGGAAACAACTTTTACAGGAATACAGGGCTGCTAAAATGCCCTTAGACGAACGAATTGTAGAAAACAACCGTTGGTGGGAAATGCGCCATTGGGATGGGATGACTGGAGGAGAAAGGCCTGAACAAAAAAGCGGATGGCTTTTAAACAGCTTACTTCATAAACATGCCGATGCCATGGACAATTACCCTGAAGCCAATGTATTACCCCGAGAGGAAGGAGATAAAAAAACTGCCCAAATTTTATCCAGTGTGCTGCCAACGGTTCTTGAACAAAACGATTTTGAAGAAGTTTATTCCGTAGCATGGTGGGATAAACTAAAAAGCGGTACAGCTGTGTATGGGGTGTACTGGAATCAAGATAAAGCCCGAGGCCTTGGAGATGTGGAAATTACTAACATTGATTTATTAGGCTTGTTTTGGGAACCGGGGGTACGGGATATTCAAAAAAGTGAAAACCTTTTTTACTGTACCTTGGTAAACCATGAAAAACTTAAAACCTTATACCCTCAGCTTCAAAATAAAGGATTAGGGGGAAATGAATATAGTTTAAGCCGTTATAATTCTCAGCAAATGATGAAAGATCATGAAAAAAGCACTTTGGTAGACTGGTATTATAAAACGGAAGAGGGCTTGCATTACTGTAAATTTGTAGGGGATACGGTGTTATACGCCTCGGAAGATGACCCTGATTATCAGCAAGGAGATTACTATCAAGATGGAAACTATCCCTTTGTGCTGGATGTGCTTTTTCCCATTGAGGGAAGCCCTGTAGGATTTGGCTATATTGATACCATGAAAGATGTACAGGAACGGATAGATAAAGTGGGTTCCGGCATTACAAAAAACGCCTATCTTCGAAGTAAGTCTCGCTATTGGGTAAAAGACGGGGCAGGGGTAAATGAAGAAGAGTTTGCAGATTTTGACAAGGATTTTGTTCATATTACCGGCAACAATATACAAGAATCCGTAGGGCAAATACATATTGACCCCATTGGGGGAGATGTTACCGCTATTTATACCCACTGGATAGACGAATTAAAAGAAACTAGCGGTAATAGAGACGTAAGCCAAGGAGGGACACAGCGAGGGGTAACCGCCGCCAGTGCCATTGCCGCCTTACAGGAAGCTGCCAGTAAATTAACCAGAGACATGCTGAAAACTGCCTACCGAAGTTACCAAAAAATTTGCTATATGGTTATTGAACGGTTGGCACAATTTTACGATAGCCCCAGAACCTATCGCATTATCGGTTCCGGTGGAGAATATGACTACCAAACCTTTGATCAAGGCTTGTTGGCCATGGAAGAAGAGGATACCTTTGGTTTTATCAGCCAACGAAAGCCTATTTTCGATATTAAAATTGCCCCTCAAAAAAGTAGCCCTTATACAAAAATTGCCCAAAATGAATTGGCTTTAAACTTTTACGATAGAGGTTTTTTCTCTCCTCAAAATGCAGACCAAGCTTTAAGCTGTTTAGAGATGATGGATTTTGACGGGAAAGAGAAGTTGATTGGGAGAATAGAGCAAAATGAAAAATTGGCAAAAATGGTGGAGGAGTTACAGCAATCCAACTTGCAATTGGCCCAATTGGTAGAGCAACTAACCCCGGGTACAGGGGTAATGGAAGAAACGGCTAAAAACATACAAGGGCAACGGGGAGGCAGTGCCTTGGCAGGGGGAATAAACCCTATGGGAGGAATGATGGGAAACCCTAGGGGCGCTTTATTAGGGGGAGAGTTACAAGAAGGACAGGAGCCTTTTAAAAAAGAGGGAAGAGAAGGAAGAAGACCTCAAGAGAAAAAAGGGGGCAAGGCTTTTATTAAAACCGATGGCCTTGGTAGGGAACAAAGTGCCAACGACAGCGCCGCTCGTATGCGAAGAAAAGTAGCTCACTTTTCCGACCCCAATGGAGGGCAGCCGTAAAAGAGAACAGCAAAACAGATGAAAAGCACCGACAATATATCGGTGCTTTTTATTGCTATAATAAGTGAAAAACAAGAAAAGTTTTTATCCAAAAATTTTAAATCGGGAAAGGATAGAGTAAAGAAAAAACAAACTGTAAAAAACCAATAAAATCACAGAAAGAACTTTACCAGTTTTGGCGTAGGCATGCTCTTTGTTATTGTTGCCTATATAAATGGCAAAACCTAAAAGAAAAATGGTAATAATACCATAGGGTAAGGGCAAAGGGATGACCGTAGTGAGGGTGGACATAAGAATTTTTACCAAACCCTCTTTTTGCAAATAAGCAAGGGCCCCAAAGCTAAAACCAATAAAAAGCACGGTAAGCAAAAAAATAACCAAAGATAAACTACCTAGGCCTAAAGGTTTTTTTTGAGTTTTAGTCATGGAAAACACCCTCTTTCGTAAAGCGACCCTAATAGTAAAGGTATTATAACATTTTTGAAGGAAAGGGAAAAGGGAAAAAGGTTAGAATTTGGGAAGAAAGAGAAACTTATGGCCAAGGTAGATAAAAGAGACCAAAAATATTTTTTATAAATAAACAGGAAAAAAGATTAAGAAAGGAAACCAAAGGTTTTTTTAACAAAAATCAAATTTTCTTCAAGGCTTTGCTTTCCCCCTACAACCATACTGGGGTAACCTAAGTTTTTAGATTGATTTAGGGACCAGTAGGAAAAGTGCAATTCCTTTTCCATCCATTTTTGAAAGGCCAAGGTAGGGTTTTGAGTATCTGTTGGGGCT
>CAZEIB010000139.1:0-6186 GCA_964511785.1 uncultured Oscillospiraceae bacterium | reverse complement strand
AAGCAAATGATAAAAATAGAGAAAAAAGATTTCCAGTTTTCTTGTAAATCCCGTAATAGCTTAACGAATAGAAGACTGGGCTTTTTTTTATTATGGTTGTTCATTACCATACAATATCCTCCATTTTTGTTGGAGAATCATTGACCTGGTTAGAGAAAACTTCGCCGTTTTTCATGCGTATTACCCTTTGAGTGGCAGGAACAATGGCGGCATTATGGGTAATAATTAACACGGTCATTCCCATAGTAGTAGATACTTCCTTTAAAAGAGAAAGTATTCTTCGTCCTGTTTCAGAATCTAATGCCCCTGTAGGTTCATCACATAGCAACAAGTCAGGATTTTTACATAAAGCGCGTGCAATCGCTACTCTTTGTTGCTCTCCTCCGGAAAGCTGAGCCGGAAAATTATTCATACGATTTTCTAATCCAACTTTTACAAGCATTTCTGTAGCAGAAAAAGGCGATTGACTAATTTGTTGAGCCAATTCTACATTCTCTAAGGCAGTGAGGTTTGGCATTAAATTATAAAATTGAAAAACAAAACCAACTTGTAAACGCCTGTAAGTATTGAGCTTTTTTGCGTTAAACGTAGCAATGTTTTCGTTATTAACTAAAATTTCTCCATTAGTTGCTCTATCCATACCACCAAGAAGGTTTAAAACAGTAGTTTTACCAGCGCCACTTGGACCTAAGATAACAGCAAATTCCCCATCTTCAATAAAAAAATTTACATTTTTGGCAGCTTCTATAGTAATATCGCCAGTTTGATAAAATTTATTGACATTTGTAAACTCAATTCTAGCCATATCACTTATACCTCACTTTTGTATTGGTTTTCCTTATTTTTGACCTTATTAGCCAAGTTACTATATTTTATCATATAAATATGAACAAACTGTTGACAGTAATTAAGAAAACAAGATTTTTTTACCTTTCGAATAATTCAAAGTTGTAGTATACTGTAATAGTAGCTTTATTGTATTTTAGGGGGGGTATTGTGCAACAGTTATGGGATAAAATTACTGCAATTGTTTGGACTGTGTTTAATCGTCCTGCCCTTGCTGACTTTATAGATATTGCAATTGTTGCTTTTTTATTATATCAATTAATGATGTTAACTAAACAAACACGCGCCAGTGCAGTATTAAAGGGTGTGTTTGTGTTATTATTTGCTAGTGTTTTAGCCGGTGCTTTTAATTTGTCCGCTTTGCAATGGCTTTTAGGTAGGATACTTGAATATGGTGTTTTAGTATTGATTATTTTATTCCAACCAGAACTTAGAAAAGCTTTGGAACAACTTGGTAATAAAGCAAAGGTAGAGGGAAGTTCCCAAAGCGAAAAGAACTTTAATACCCGTATTATTGATGAAATTGCTATTTGTTTAATTAACCTATCACGAAGAAAAGTGGGAGCCTTGATTGTTTTTGAACAAATTACAGGTTTAAATGATATTATTGAAACAGGAACCTACTTAGATGCTGCACTTACTGCGCCTTTACTGGAAAATATTTTTGAACCTAACACGCCTTTACATGACGGAGCGGTGGTTGTACGAAAAGACCGGATTATGGCTGCTGGATGTATTTTATCATTAAGTGAAGGAAAAGAAATTTCTCGTGAGTTGGGGACAAGACACCGGGCAGCTCTTGGTGTAAGTGAATCGACAGATGCGGTTGTTCTCATTGTATCTGAGGAAACAGGTATTATTTCACTTGCTAGAAACGGCAAATTAACTAGGCATTTAGATGCCAAGACTATTAAAGAATATTTAAAAGAAATATATGACGATGAGCCAAAAGGATTTTTTGCAACGGTTACTACTTCCATAAAAAGCCTATTTAAAAATCACAAGGATAGCAAAGGAAGTGGTTATTAATGAAAAAAAATCAACATGAATCCCAAGGTTTTTTAATAAAAACATTACATTTTTTTGAAAATGTTTTTAAAAAAATGTGGAAAGGGCTTAGGAATAATTGGGCATGGAAATGTATTTCAGTGGTTTTAGCAATTGTTTTATGGGGTGGGGTTATTGCTCAAGATAGAACCTTAACACGGCCAAAAACCTTTGAAAAAGTTCCTGTTGATATTTCTTCCTTACAAGATGACACTTTAAAATATAGGGGCTATATTGCAACGAATGATTTGGCATCTAACCCTCCAACAGCAACCATTACCGTTAATATACCTTTAGCAGAATATAATAGTGTAAAAGCTGAGGATTTTTCTATTAGAGTAGCTCCTTCTACTTTTTCTGTAATTAAAGAAGCTGGGAAATACTCTTTACCCATTACTTCTTCTACAACTACTTCAAAGTATGGTACAATTTCCAACATTGAGCCCAATGTTGTGGATGTGGTTGTGGATGACTATGTTTCTCAAGCCAATATTGCTGTTGCAATAGAAAAAACAGGGGTACAAAAAGATAATGTATATGTTACCGAACCTGAAAAGGATTTAAACTATGTTAAAATTTATGGTCCCAAAACCATTGTTAATGAGATAAGTCGTGTGGCAGTTAAAATGGACTATTCTGTATTTGATGTGGAGTATGGGGATAGTAAACCCAATAATATTTGGCCTTTTACGTTACAAACCCTTAAAGATGGAACCTACCAGGACTTAACAGAAAAGCAAGCCAACTTAATTAAAGTAACAGATGGCAATAATGAAGTGAAGTTACGGTTTATTTCAACAAAGCAAAACATATACCCTAAAAAAGTTCTTTCAGTAGACCCCAATACGTCTGTTACGATAGGCAACCCTGCAAAAGGATATGAGTTAGGTGAAGTAAAAATAACAACGAAAGAAGTAACAGTATATGGCGATAAATCTGCATTGGAACAGTTTGACAGTATTCTTGTAAACAAAGAAGACCTAATTGATATTACAGACGAAAAAAGTGAAACATTGCTTTCTGCCGATAAGCAACCACAAAAGAACGTTCAAGTGAAAATTATGAATGATAGTTCTGGAAAGGTGAATTTAAGCCCTGAAACGCTAATTGTTGCTTACAAAATAGTACCAACTTTAAAAGAGAGAACTTTTGAAAATCGCAAAATTGAAATTATTGGCTTAGATGAAAAAGTGTATGTGCCAACCATTACCAATAATATAGATAAAATAGCAGTAACTCTTGTTGGGCCGGCAAATTGGATTGATGATTTAAAAGAAAATCATATTAAAGTATATCTTGACTTAACTGGGAAAGAAGCTGGGAGCTTTAGTGATGTTCCAATTTCCGTTGAGATAGATCCACCTCCGGAAGAAATGGTGGATTTTGAGTATATTTTAGAAGAAAGTTTTGTAAATGTAACCATTGTGGAAAAATGAATGTAGAAAATGAATAGTAGGAAGAGAAATAGTGAACGGAATTAGTGAAACCATTTTTAGTTTTTTACTGGGATGGATTAAACGTATATTTGAAAGTGCATGGAATATTTTTTCAAAACCGGGGAATATTTCCTGGCTTTATTGGCTTGAAAAAAACTGGCTGATGATTGTTATAATGATTGTTGCTGCTGGTTTTATACTAGATATCATTATATGGCTTTTTAGATGGCGTCCCTATTATGTTTGGGGAACTCTTTGGAGAAAAATTAAAAAACCTTTTAAAAAGAAGAAAATAAGGCCAAATACAGGAAAAAGCCTAAACGATGATTTACCTTATGGGGAAAGGGAGTCTGGAGAAGAACAATTCTTTTATAGTAGCCAACAACAAGAGTATGAGCATTCACATTATTTTGAGGAAACTGCAGCAGAACCTTATAGGGAAAACTCAAGGGAAAATGCCATTGAAATAGAGCCGGTAGCTCATGACACTCAAATAATTTATCAAAATGATGAAAATGAAAAGTATGTTCGTTCTCCTGAATATATGAATCAGTATGCAAGACCCACATCAGCAAACACAGAAGAAAGTGGTGAAATATTTTCACGAGGTTTTAACAGTGAGAATACGGTTACTTTCAAAAAAGCAAGTGATTCCATGAATTTAGAAAAACCTGTTCCTTATGAAAAAAAGAATACCTCACAAGAAAGCTTTCTGTTAACTGAGGAACTATCTCTAAAAGAAGATGTTCAAGGAAGTATTGACTTTAATCAAGATACCATGGAATTAAACCAACAAACTTTTTTCCAAAATAATTACTATGATGATAGTGAAAAACTGCTTTCTGATACAGCACCTTATAAAAAAAGAAAAAGAAGAGCAGTGCAACACCAAGGCAGTTTTCACAACTTAACAAAAGGGATTACTTCCATTGCGAAAAAGGCAAGTGAAATGTTAAATACACAAGAAGACAGCCATTTTATCGATGGACTACCACCACCGATTGATAAAAAAGAAGCATTCCATCAACCGGTTTTACCTAATGAAAAAAATATAACACATAGCGAAGATGATGAATCATCTTTATAAAGGAAGAATATGAAGGAAAATAAAAAAATCACCATTTTTGTAGGTAACTACGGTAGCGGAAAAACAGAAATTTCTTTAAACTACGCCATTAACGGAGCAAAATATTACCCTACAACATTAATAGATTTGGATATTGTAAACCCTTATTTTAGGAGTAGCGAAAAAAAAGAGGAACTGGAAAAATTGGGAATAAAAGTTTTAATGCCAAACTTTGCAAATACCGCAGTTGATGTACCATCTTTACCGGCAGCAATACAAAGTGTTTTTAGTAGTGAAGATAACATTATCTTTGACGTAGGAGGAGATGATACGGGAGCTGCGGCCTTAGGCAGGTACCATCCATACTTTATAAACAGTAAAGAAAAAGTTGATGTATATTATGTTGTTAATACTTTGCGCCCGCTTTCTATGGATAAGGAAAGCATTGTAGATTTGATTACTCGTATAGAAGCTAGAGGCAGATTGCCTGTAACAGGGCTAATTCACAATACAAACTGGGCTCAAGACACCACAACAGAACAAATTATTAATGGAAATACCATTATTCAAGAGGTTTGTGAAGAAAAAAATCTTCCTTTAATTGCCACGGTGGTTACAAAAAATATTTACGATTCTTTGCCTGATTCTCTAAGAGAAAACATTTGGATTATAGAACGAAAAATGAGACCCGAATGGATGAAAGATTTATGAGGCAACTGGAGAATAAAAAAATCTTCCCGGAGGAATATATCAAACAAATGAAAGAACTTTTACCTTCAGAGGAAGTTCTTTCATTTTTTCGTACCTATAATCATGCGCCTTACAAGGGAATGAGAATTGGAAAAAGGAAAATCAATCATTGGATACTACAAAAAAACTTTTCTCTGTCAACATCATTAAAACCTATTTCTTGGGAGGAAACGGCTTATTATGCACCACCTTCCATAGAAAAAAATGTAGGGAAAAGCCTTTTCCATGAAATAGGAGCTTATTATTTACAAGAACCTAGTGCTATGTTGCCAGTAGAGATACTGAATCCTCAACCAGGAGAGACCGTTTTAGACTTATGCGCAGCACCAGGAGGTAAGAGTACCCAAATTTCCGATAGAATTGGTGATGAAGGGCTTTTGGTAGCAAATGAACCTTATTTAGATAGAGGAAAAATTTTAAGCAGAAATATTGAACGAATGAGTTGTAATAATACATTGGTCATCAGTCGATATCCTGAGGAATTAGCAAATTATTTTATAGGATTCTTTGATAAAATTTTAGTAGATGCACCCTGTTCGGGAGAAGGGATGTTTCGAAAGGATTCTGCCAGCATTGATCAATGGAGTAGCGAAAATGTCATTTTATGTAGCGAACGGCAAAAAAAAATTCTTTCTCAAGGCTATAAAATGCTAAAGCCCGGCGGAGTTCTTTGTTATTCTACTTGTACCTTTAATAAAAAGGAAAATGAAGAGAATGTTGAATGGTTTTTGGAAAATTTTACGGATTGTACTCTGAAACCTTTTTCAATCAAAATGAATAAGCATGAGGAGAGTTTTCAAGGGATGTATAAAGCCTTTCCTCATAAAATTCTTGGAGAAGGACATTTTATCTCTTTATTTCAAAAAGAACTAGAAGAAAAAACAACCAACTATTCCAAGCAATTAAAAGAAGATTCTTGTTCTGTAGATGAAAATAGTATAATTTTATTTCGTTGCTTTTTTTCAAATAAAAAAGATGCAAATTTTGATATTATGCCTACACATAAAATAGGAAATCAATTATATTTTTTCCCTTATCAAT
>CAZEIB010000138.1:0-6206 GCA_964511785.1 uncultured Oscillospiraceae bacterium | reverse complement strand
AGATCTTTATTCAAGATAAAAAACCCATTAGTGGTGAAGTAGTCATAAAAAAATAAAAACCAAAGGAGATTATTCATGAGTATTCAAACTTTACAACCCTATATTAATGGTGAATATGTTTCTTCAAAAACAGATCGTTACGATAACGTGTACAACCCTTCCACAGGCGAAGTGATTGCCCATGTTCCAAACTGTACCAAAGAGGAAATGGAGGGAGCCATTAAAGCTGCCAAAGCGGCCTACCCTGCTTGGAAAGACACCCCTGTACGGAAAAGATCGGAATTAATGTTTAAATTGCGTACCCTTATTGAAAGGGACTTTGAAGAATTAACACTACTATTAGCTACAGAAAACGGCAAAAACTACGGTGAAGCTGCAGGTGATGTGGGCAAAGCAAAGGAAATGGTGGAGTTAGCCTGCTCTGCCCCCAGTTTATTAATGGGAGAAGCTTTAATGGATACTTCCTATGGCTATGACACTACTTTGTATAGAGAGCCTTTAGGGGTTTGCGCAGGGATTGCTCCTTGGAACTTCCCAGCCATGATTCCCATGGGTTGGATGGCGCCATTGGCTATTGTATGCGGTAATACTTTTGTATTAAAACCTGCATCAGGCACCCCTATGACCAGTTTAAAAATGGCTGCCCTTTATAAAGAAGCAGGTTTTCCCGATGGCGTATTAAACGTAGTTCCCGCCTCCAGAACAGAAGCGGAAATGTTGTTAACTCACGAAGATGTGAAAGCCATTACCTTTGTAGGTTCTACAAAAGTAGGCTTACATGTATACAGCACTGCCGCTGCCCACGGAAAACGAGTACAAGCCTTATGTGAAGCAAAAAACCATGCCCTTATTTTAAAAGATGCTCCTATTGCAAGAACTGCAGCAGGAATTATGAACTCCGCCTTCGGCTGTGCCGGAGAAAGATGTATGGCTTTACCTGTAATTGTAGTTGAAGAAGAAATTGCCGATGAATTGGTAGCAGAACTGGTTAAACAGTGTAAAACTCAAAAAATCGGTATTGCCTGTGATAAAACCACCAATCTAGGTCCTGTTGTATCTCAAAGACACAAACAATCTATTGAAGATTGGATTCAAAAGGGAGTTGATGAAGGAGCAAAAGTAGTATTAGACGGACGAAATATCAAAGTAGAAGGAGCGGAGGAAGGTTTCTACCTTGGCCATACCATTTTAGACCATGTAACAGAGGACATGACCGTTGGGCAACAAGAAATTTTTGGCCCAGTATTATGTGTAAAGCGAGTAAAGAACTTTGAAGAAGGGTTAAAGGTAATGAACAACAACCCTTATGCTAACGGTTCTGTAATTTTTACCCAAAGCGGTCACTATGCTAGAGAATTTGCTAAACATACCGATGGAGGGATGGTTGGCGTAAACGTAGGAATTCCTGTACCTTACGGTATTTTCCCCTTTACAGGACATAAAAAATCTTTCTTTGGAGATCTTCATGCTCATGGAAAAGACGCCTTCCGTTTCTATACCGAAAGCAAATGCATAACTACCCGTTGGTTTGATGAAGAAGAGAAAAAAACTACTAAAGTAGACACATGGGATGGTAGTTTATAATAATTATTAAAGGAGCGAACCTGTATGAAAACACTTAATATTGGTATCATCGGTGCCGGACGTATCGGCAAAGTCCATGCTCAGTCCATTACTTATCATATCCCTCAAGCCAAGGTAGTACATATTAGTGATGTACACATTGAATCTGCAAAGGAAGTAGCAGAACTTTATAATATTGAAACCTATTCTTCTTCTTTTGAAGAAGTGATTCATAACCCCAAGGTGGATGCCATTTTAATCTGTTCCCCCACCAATACCCATGCCGACATTGCTATTTTAGCTGCTAAAGCGGGAAAACATGTGTTTTGTGAAAAGCCCGTTGATATGACAGTAGAAAAAATACTAGATACAAAAAAAGCTGTGGAAGCAGCAGGAATTAAATTTCAAGTAGGTTTTAACCGCCGTTTTGACCATAACCACAGCAAAGTACAACAGGTAGTAGAAAATGGTGATTTAGGAAAAGTAGAAATTGTTAAAATCACCTCTCGTGATCCTGAGCCTCCAAGTCCTGAATATGCAGCATCCAGTGGTGGTCTTTATTTAGATATGATGATTCACGACTTTGACATGGCCATGTTTCAAGCTAATAGTGACGTGGTTGAAGTATACGCTAAAGGGACTTGTTTGGTAGACCCTGCTATTGGCAAAGCCGGTGATGTAGATACAGCCATTGTGGTGTTAACTTTTGCTAATGGGGCCATTGGGGTTATTGACAACTCTAGAAGAGCTGCCTATGGCTATGACCAAAGGGTGGAAGTATTTGGTGAAAAAGGCATGGCCTTAAATGATAACGATAGTGACAGCAATGTAAAAATAAGTACTGTAAAAGGCGTAGAAGGGGAAAAACCGCAATTTTTCTTCTTGGAAAGATATATGGACTCCTTTGTAACAGAGATGAAAGCTTTTGTTGATGCTGTTGTGAACAACAAAACTGTTCCTGTTGGCATTCATGAAGGATTGATGTCTGTAGTGATTGCAAAGGCCGCACAAAAATCTTCCGACGAAAACCGCCCTGTGAAAATTTCTGAAATATTGGAGGGATAGACTTGTCTGGTATTGTAAAAGCCAAAGGGGCTCATTCCTTTGGCTATACAGCCATTACCCAGCTTAATGGCAAAAATAAAGATATGATGATGGACTTTGGTATTTTGCGTCTTGGAAAAGATCAAAACTTTCAAGATGATTTAAAGCTTGAAAAAGCCTATTTATTGGTATATGGAGAAGTTACTTTTAAATGGGAAGGAAAAACCCATACCCAAAAAAGAACAAACTGCTTTGATGAAAGCCCTACCGTATTACATGTGCCTGAAAATGTTAAGGTAGAAATTATCGGAGTAAGTGAAGATAGCGAAATTAATGTAATGCGCACAAACAATGAAAAAAACTTTTCCAGCAAGTTATACTTGCCTGAAGAAACCCCCGATGAGCACCGTGGGGCAGGGTTAATGAAAGAAACCAGTACCCGTATTGTGCGTACAGTATTTGACTACACCAATGCCCCTTATGCCAACTTAGTTGTAGGAGAAGTGATCGGTTTTCCGGGTAAATGGTCCAGCTATCCTCCCCATCATCATCCTCAGCCGGAAGTATATTATTACAAAACTTATCCTGAGCAAGGTTTTGCCTATGCAGAACTTGGGGATGAAGTAGTAAAAGTACAAAATAACGATACTGTAATGATTGGGGAAGGGTTAACTCATCCTCATTGTACAGCCCCGGGCTATGCCCTATGGTATTTATGGGTGATTCGCCATTTAGACGAAAATCCTTATATTACCCCTACCTTCCTTCCCCAGCACCTGTGGGTACAGGAAAAAGATGCTGTATATTGGCCCGATAAACGGGCTGATTAAAATGAAAGGATGGTGCCTATGGAAAGAATTCGTTTAACCATGGCTCAAGCTTTGGTAAAGTTTTTAGATAACCAGTACATTGAAATGGACGGAATAGAGAATAAATTTGTCAACCAACTATTTGGAGTCTTTGGCCATGGCTGTGTGGTAGGGGTAGGTCAAGCTTTAAATCAAGGGGGGCATAATATTCAGTTTTTGCAAGGGAAAAACGAGCAGAACATGGCTTTAGCCGCCATGGCTTTTGCCAAGCAAAAAAATAGAAGAGAAATTATTCCCTGTGTAAGTTCCATTGGTCCAGGAGCTATGAACATGGTTACTGCAGCAGGCTGCGCCACTGCTAACCGTATTCCTTTATTATTATTACCAGGAGATACTTTTGCTTCCCGTCAACCTGACCCGGTATTGCAGCAGGCAGAGTTTTTCGACAGCTTTTCAACCACTGTTACCGATGCTTTTAGAAGCGTATGCCATTACTGGGATCGAATTGTTCGCCCCGAACAGTTAATGACAGCTGCTATTCATGCTATGCGAGTATTAACAGACCCTGCCGATACTGGAGCTGTATGTTTAGCCTTGCCTCAAGATGTAGAAGGAGAAGCCTATGACTACCCCGTAAGCTTTTTTAGAAAAAGGGTATGGCATATTGATAGGCGTCCCCCAACTCAAGGACAGGTTACACGAATGGCTGATATTTTGAAAAATAGCAAAAAGCCTTTGGTTATTGCAGGTGGAGGTGTACGCTACAGTGAAGCGGGAGAAGCCTTAAAAACCTTTTGCGAAACCACGGGAATTCCCTTTAGCGAAACCCAGGCAGGTAAAGGGGTATTACCTTGGAACCATCCTCTTAACCTTGGCGGAATAGGGGTTACAGGGGGAAAAGCAGCCAATGTAATTGCCAAAGAAGCCGATGTGATTTTAGCTGTAGGTACCCGTCTTACAGACTTTACCACTTCTTCTAAATGGCTGTTTAAGCAAGAGGCCAAAGTGGTTACCATTAACATTTGTCCTTTTGATGCTGTTAAAATGGATGCTGAAGGGATTATTTGTGATGCGCAGGAAGGGCTAATAAGTTTAACAAAAGAGTTGGCAGGCTATCAAAGCAGCTATACCAATGAAGTGAATGATGCCATTGAAGACTGGAATAACATTGTAGATGATTATTATACCCAGCAGCTTCCCCAAGGGTTATCTCAAACCAGAGCCTTAGGAATGATTAATGAATTTATGGCAGAAAATGCCATTGCAGTAGGTTCTTCCGGTAGTTTACCCGGAGACATGCAAAGGCTTTTTAGAACAAGAAGTAAAGATTGCTACCACATGGAATATGGTTTTTCCAATATGGGTTACGAAACCAATGGCGCTCTTGGAGTGAAGTTAGCTTGCCCCGATCAGGAAGTATATACTTTTTTTGGTGACGGCACCTATTTAATGGCCCATAGCGAGTTGGTAACGGCAGTGCAGGAAAACTTGCGGATTCATTACTGCTTATTTGACAATGCCGGCTGGGGTTGTATTGAAAACCTTCAAAACAGCCAAGGGAATGATACTTTCGGCACAGTATTCCAAAGGCGAAACCCTCAAACAAAAGAACTTGACGGCGGCCCTCTACCCATTGATTTTGCCAAAAATGCAGAAAGCTACGGCCTAAAAGCGTACACCATTTACAATGAAAAACAATTACTGGAAGCCCTTAAAGATGCCCTTACCCAGCCCTTACCAGTGCTTTACGACATTAAAGTAGTACCAGGTTCTATGACCCCCGGCTTTGAAAGCTGGTGGCGAGTAGGAGTGGCAGAAGTATCTACCCAACCAAGGGTACAAGCTGCCTACGAAGACTTGGTGGAAAATATTAAACTTACAAGAGATTATTAAGAAAGAAGGCGCAAAAAATGCTAAATAAAGACAAAGTAAAATTAGCCATTGCCCCCATCGGCTGGACCAATGATGACATGCCTGACCTAGGAAAAGAAAACACCTTTGAACAATGTATCAGTGAAATGGCTCTAGCAGGGTTTACCGGAAGCGAAATCGGAAATAAATACCCACAAGATGTAAATACCTTAAAACATGCTTTAGATATTCGTGGCCTTCAAATTTGTAATGCTTGGTTCTCTACCCTTTTTACCTCCCAACCTTATGAAAAAACCATTGAAAACTTTATTGCCCATCGGGATCGTTTACATGCACTAGGGGCAAAGGTTATTGGTGCCAGCGAACAGGGAAACTCCATTCAAGGAAAAGATGTAAATATTTTTGGCAGTGAAAAACCTGTATACACCAAAGAGCAATGGGAAGTAATTGCTAAAGGTTATAACGAAATGGGCGCCTTAGCACAAGAAAAAGGCATGGTACTTACCTGCCATCACCATATGGGTACAGGGGTACAAACAGAAGAAGAAATTGATACTTTTATGAGCTTGGTAGACCCTGACAAAGTCTTTTTGCTTTTTGACTCGGGCCATTTAACCTTTGCGGGAATTGACCCTGTGAAGGTGCTAAAAAAGTACATTAACCGAACCCGTCATGTGCACTTAAAAGACGTACGTTTAAACATTCGTGAAGAAGCTTTCAAAGAAGGTTGGAGTTTTTTAACCGCCGTACGTAACGGAGTATTTACCGTGCCGGGAGATGGAGATGTAGATTTTGGACCTATTTTTAAAGTTCTTGAGGAAGCTGGATATGAAGGCTGGGTAGTTGTAGAAGCAGAACAAGACCCTGATAAAGCCAATCCCTTCGAATATGCTCAAAAGGCCAGAAAATATATTAAAG
>CAZEIB010000137.1:0-6265 GCA_964511785.1 uncultured Oscillospiraceae bacterium | reverse complement strand
GGATTGAAATAAAACAGAAGGGTGAGCGTGCTTGTAACTACACAGGTCGCACCCTTCACGGGTGCGTGGATTGAAATGCTAGATATAGTGGAGGGGAACAAGAGGGAACACGTCGCACCCTTCACGGGTGCGTGGATTGAAATGTTGTTAAATAAAACCATGTAACCTTTTAAATTTGTCGCACCCTTCACGGGTGCGTGGATTGAAATATTAACTCCAAGCAGGCTAGGGCTTGGTCAGCGTGTCGCACCCTTCACGGGTGAATGACGTAAAATTGCCCAATTTCGTCAGAGAAAATTTTTAACAGTGGGTACCTTGTTTTTCACTGTTTTGAGGAGGGGAGAGAAGGAATTACTTGAAAAGAAAAAACCCGTCTATAGCAAAAAGACAGGTTTGTGATAAAACTTTATGTAATAAAACTGCGACTAAAAGAAGGACTTACTAAAGGAATAAAGTTAATTGCTTTCTTTAATAATTGGATAGGTTTTGTTGAGGGTTTCTAAATGTTTACTGTATTGAGGGGAAGTAAAGTCTGCAGCTTTTTGATAAGTACTGTAGATATTTTCGATGACTTGAAGCATTTCAAGGGAAAAATTTTCTTCAATTGTTTTTTCTTCTCCAATGATGGTGAAACTGGAGGCTTGGGCTGTAGTTAAATCCTCTAACATTTCAAGGCCTTGATTGCCTAAAAGGAAGGTGGCAAATTCAGCAACAGAATTTTCACCATCAGTTAGGGAGAAATTTAAAAAAGTGGGTTCTAGTAAATAGGTAGAAGTTTCAGTAGAGAAGAGAACTTTTGTTGGTTTAAACAATTCTGTACCCCCAATAAAAAACTCTAGACTTAAAGAAAAGGGATCGGCTTCATTGCCGTATAAGAATGAAAACAAGGTAATATTTGTAGTTTTATCAGCAACCTCATTGGTTTGCGCTGGAGCAGTGGGGGCAATAATGATTTTGCCATTTTCATTATTGATAGTATAATGGCTATTTTCAAATAAAGACAGGTCAAAATCAGCAAGGGCAGAAAAAGAAAAAAGAAGGATAAGAAGGAGAAAAGAAGAAAACCATTTTTTACGATACATAAAAACACCTCATTATATTTTTTCATACTTATTATAACAGAAAAAAACAGGGTTTTGTTTTACAGAGGTTTTTCTTTGTGATAAAATTGTTAGGATGGCTGTTGATGGCAGAAGTGAAAGGGGAAAAGCTTTAATGAAAACACTTTATGAAGGAAAAACCAAATCTGTATTAAGGGAAGAAAACACAGGAGATGTCTATTTACTTTTTAAAGATGATGTAACAGGGGAAGAGGGGAAATTTGACCCCGGCTCTAACACCGTTGGGGGCACTGTAGCAGGAAAAGGGAAAACCGGTTTGAAGGTGTCTCAATACTTTTTTGAGTTAATGGAAAAAAATGGTATTCCTACCCATTATTTAGGGACTGATATCGAAAAAGGCCTGATGAAGGTGCGTAACTTAACCATTCCACCTTTGGAATTTGTACTGCGTTATTATACAGCCGGCAGCATGTGTAGAAGGTTTTCCTTAGAAGAAGGCTTGCCCTTTGATCCCCCTTATTTAGAAGTGACCTTAAAAGATGATGAACAAGGGGACCCTTTAATTAGTGAAAGGCTTACCTTGATGAAAGGCTTATTAAAAGAAGGGCAATATGCCCAAGGCCTTGACCTATTGGTAAAGGTGGGGGAAGTATTAAAAAAAGAACTTGCCCAGATGAATTTAACTTTAATTGATTTTAAAATTGAGTTTGGTTTAGATGAACAGGGGAAAATGTATGTAGCAGATGAAATTACCCCGGATATTTGGCGGGCAAAAGATGAAAAAGGCCATATTGCCGACCAAGTGGAAGGATCAAAATTGATTTTAGAAAAAATTGCCCAAAGGGGATAAACTTTTTAAAGGGGCAAAATACAAATATAGAAAGAAGCCGGTAAAAGGGCTTCTTTTTTGTTGGCTGTAAAAAAATAGAAAATAAAGAAAGTAGATGCAAACAAAGACATTTACCCTAATACCGTAACCAATATAAGCTTAGGGAAATAAAAAAGCCCCCTTAAGCCTGTAAAGCAGCGTAAGGGGGCAAATGTACATTGTAAGATAAAACGATTCCTCAGGCTGTCAATTTGTCTTATTTACCCTTTGGAATTCTTCACAACCTTTGGGAAAACAAAGGATAGGGCTATGGTTAACAATAAAGGAAAACCAATTCGCTTGGTACAGCTTTCAATTGGTTTTATGCTATCACTTGTTAAAAAAAGGGTTTTCCTCCTGCAAAGCCTGAAATAAAAAATCTTTAGGAACTTGGGCTTTAAGCCATAACCTTTGAAAACCTAAGGAAGGATAAAGGGCTTTGATAAAAGGAGGAGGGCATAAAAGTTCTTTTGCAAAAACCTGAGCCCCATGGTGTAAAAGTTGGTGAAAAAAATGACCCTTACCAAGGGGAAAGAGAGGATCTGCCTGTTCCTTTAGAGTTAAAGGATAGGAAGTATTTTGCCAAAGGGAAAAAGTATAAGGGGTTAATAAAAGTTTTCCCACGGCAGTGGTAAGGGCAAAACGGGTATGGTGCCAAGGAAGGCCTTTTTCAGAAGACCGGTGAAGGATGTAATAGATACCGAATTTTTGATTAAGGGAAAAAGAACCGTTTCCTCGGTAAAAAACCATATAAGCCATAGAGGAGGAAAGGGATTGAATGGTAGCAGGAGGTATATTTAAGCGTTTTTCCCCTTGGGAATAGGTAAGAATTTTAATCCCCGATAGGTGAGGGGCAAAGTGGTGAAACCCTATAGGTAAAGAGGCAACATGGGATTTTTGTAAAAGGTTATCGGCTAAAAGGGAGGCTTTTTTTTCAATAAGGGGATAAAGGGATTTTAAGGAAGAAGGAACAGGTGAGTAAGTCATAAGAGGCTCCTTATTACACATGATTGAATAGAATAAAAAAAGGTTGGTAAAAGAAGAAAAAACAGCGGAGATAAATAAAGGCTTGTTAAAGGGTAAATGAAACAGAAAGGAGGAAAGGGCTAGGAGACTAAAAGATTTTGATAGGATGGAGGCAACAAATTTTTTTGCTGATATAAATCTAACACTACTTTTACAAACAAAGGTTGATGGCCGGTAAAATCGGCAAGGTCTTGTAAGGTGGTGCAACCTTGCTGCAAGGCTTGAACAATAGTTTGAGGAGGAAGAAGTTTTTGATAGGCACGGTTTCTGGCCAAATGTTCCTGCTTTTGTTGAGGGAGGCTGGATTGGTCTAAAATGTTCCCATCAGTATAGTGATGGTGAGCCAGCTCTTCCGCTAAAAGGGCTGCTTTTTCTTGGTTGGTGGTGTTTTTGTTTACAATAATAACCCCTTTTTTAAATTGGGTTTTGCCTTTAAGGTAAAGAGCTTTTTCCTTTAATTGTGGGGGAAAGGTTTCGTAAAGAAGAACCACTTCTTCCTGGTGGATTAGGGCTTCTAGTTTTTCGTGGGGGGACAAGGAGTTTTGCTGTTTTTTTGCTACTTCCCTCCAGTGACCGGTTAAGGCTTGTAACAGCTGATTTTCTTGGTTTTGTACCCCGGGAAAGCGCCGGGAGAAATGAAGGGCCAGTTGAACTTTTTGAGACATACTATCACCTACTAAATTAAAATAATGGATGAACAGAAAGGCTTTTTATTGGGTTAATGGTAGGATACCACAATTTTTAAAAGAGAACAAGTGTTCGTATAAAAAAGATGGATTTGTAAAAAAGTGATATAGGAAAACTAAGGACAAAATGCCTTGGTTTTTTCTACGAACTAGCGAAGCTGTTCTATTTATTTTGTATTGCTTTTTCGAGGTTGCAACCCCAAAGGGCTTTGGGATTGCCCTTTAGAAACCTTTACAACCGTTTATAAAATAAAGGATAGTATTATATTGAAAAATATGCCAAGGAAACCTGATAGATATTTCAATGGATTTAATGATAAGGGAGAAACATTAGGGAAGAAAAAAGGGAGGAAAAGAGTTATATAAGTAAAAAGGTATAAAAAGGAGGAATTATATGAAAAAATTGCAAAAAAGCTGTGGAATAGTGATTTTTATTTGCCTATTATAGTTAAGCATTCCTTTGGTAAAGGCCAATAGTTGGGGTTTACCTGCAGGTTTACTGGAACTGTTTTTGCATAAAGAAGGCTATGAAGATTATTATTTACAAGGAGCAGATAAAGATACGGAAAAATACAGACCTAAAGAAGTAGCAGTATTTATGATGGGAACCCTTATTCAAAACAACGTTCTATTTGAAAACATTAAATTTCATCAGTTGTTTGTGGCAGAAAAAAGAAATGAAAAATGGGGAATAACCGGGGAAAGTAAAAGACCTTTACCTGAAAAAGATAGAGTCGATTGGCAGATTGAAAAAACAGAAGAAGGTGGGTTTTTTGTTGCTTTTGAAGAAGGAGCATTTTATTTTTTGAAAGAAATGAAAAATGGATTTTAAAGAAGAGGCATTTAGCTGAAGAGGGAGTAACCTTTATTTTAAAAGAGGGGGGCTATGACATCGTGAATGAATATGAGGAAAAGATTGGGGGAATGGTTGGAAGTTCTTCCTATATCTTTGGAAGAATTTAATTATTTTTTATTAAAAGATATTGCAAAGCAGGTGAAAGAAAAAGCTTTGTAAAGCCCTATAGCCCTTTAAGATGATGGAAGGGCTTGTTAAAAAACAGTGGTGAAAAAAGCTTTACCTTAACAGATAGCAAGGTAAAGCTTTTCTAGTATAAATTTTACTGGAAAGACTTTTTCGTGGATTCCCTCAAAATAAAAATGGATAAGCAGTTAAGCCATTATTGTTATGTGGGGCTAAAATTTGAGGAGTTTAGGGAAGAAGGAAGGATTCGTTGGGAAAAAGAATGGAATCAATTTCCATAAAAAGATCTTCATAGGTCAAGATGGCGTAGGGTGCAGCGGCGTGAATCAGTTCTTTTGTTCCCAAAAATAAAATCATGTTGCCTGGGCGACCTGTTGGTGTATGGGAGGAAAAAAGGAGGTAAAAAGAAATATCTCCTATGTCTATTTGACTTTCCTTAAGGGTTAGGTTACCTATTTCTTGGGAAAAAGCAAGGTGATTAAAAAGCTCTTCAAAAATCTCACGTCCATCTTCTTTTGATAAAGAGGCAAAGGAAGAAATAAACTGAGATATCGCGAAAGGGACTGTAGGCGGGATACCATTGGGTTCAAATATAATGGATAGGTTGGAAGTGAAACCTTGGTTGTTTCTGGTGAAAGTATAATTTTCTTTGGCAGACAGGTTTAAAAAGGAAATATGGTAATAGTTGGGATTCCCTTCAGTAGGAGGTTCTTCACTAACAACTTGAGGTTTTTCATGGGGAAAAGAAGAATACAAGCCTTCTTCAATGAAAGTGGTTTTTAATTTATTGGCAAAGTTTTCCATTAAAGCAAGGTCCTTTTCTTTTTGTTCCTCAAAAGCTTTTAAAGCTTCCCCTTTAGCAGGGAGAATAAAAGCGAAGGGAAGAAGGGAGAATAGCATAATGAATACTAAAAAAATGGAAAGGTTTTTTTTCATAAGTCACCTCAAGAAAATAATGAAAGAAATAATAAAGGATTAGGGTTTGTTTATTCAAGGACATAGGGGATTAAACTTTCAGGGTTAGGAGGGGGAGAAACCTGGTTATCAAAAATGATTTCAACAACGTTTTGCATATACCCTTCCCGATTGGGGGGGTGCTATAGGCCACCAAGGACACATTATGAAAAGAAATGGTGATAATGAAGGAAGCGGGATTGCCTTTAGGATAAAACATATCCATAAAGATTTTTTGATTGATTTGGCCATTTTCAATAGGGGGAAGGAAATTTCCTTCTTTACTGGGGAAGATGCCTGCTACACCCCCTGTAGGAGGGCCGTAAGATTGAACCAAGTAACCATAAAGGCTTGGAAAAGTATGAAAAAAGGTTTCCGGGGTATTAAGCCTGTTTTTATCTTTTTTGGCTTCTTCTTCATCGGTAGGAACATGAATTTCTCGAATGAGGGTTCCTTGGGTATAGGTAGAATCAAAAACATTGGTTTCAAAACTTAGAGAAATACCGTTAAAGGTAAAAGGTAGTTGGCTACGGTATTTTTTACTGGTAAGCCAGTTAATGGCAGGAAGAGAAGAATAGGCATCGGCATGCTTTGCCCAATGGGTTTTAAATTGCTGTTGGTTAAGGCCAAAGGGCATACCGAAAAGAAGGTGGAGGCCGTCCTCATTTTGCTCAAGGGGAGGAAAATC
>CAZEIB010000136.1:1411-6402 GCA_964511785.1 uncultured Oscillospiraceae bacterium | reverse complement strand
AAAAAGCTTTTCCTTCCCTAAACGTTACCATGGTTGATATTAATACGCGTGCTACGGAGCTTGCTCAAAAAAACGCATTAAAAAATCATGTTACTGTAGATATTACATCCGGTGATGGTTTTTCTTCTATTGATAATAGCTTAAGTTTTCATACGATTGTAACCAATCCCCCCATTCGAGCAGGGAAAAAAGTTATTTACCAATGGTTTAAAGAAGCTTATAACCACCTTTACCCCAATGGAATGCTCTACTTAGTCATTCGTAAACAGCAAGGGGCTCCCTCGGCAGTTACTTATTTGCAAAGTATTTTTTCTAAAGTGGCCATTATCAATAAAGAAAAAGGATATTGGATTATCTCTTGTGAAAAATAAATGGATTCTCTCTGCTTTTTTATTTACTTTTAAGGAGGAAATACTATTGTTCAATCAAAACTATTTTGATAAAGGAATTAATCGAAAAGGCACTCGTTGTGAAAAATGGGATGGCTTATTTAAAAGGGAAGGGGAAAATCTTTTACCTATGTGGGTTGCCGATATGGATTTTCAAAGCCCCCCTGATATTGAAGAAGCGTTAAAGCACCGTGCCTTACACGGTACTTATGGCTATACTGAAATATTAGAAGATGACTTTTCTGCCCCTATCGCTTTTTGGCAACGGCGCCATCATATTGCTTTTATGCCCCAAGACCTTGTTATGCTACCTTGTGTAGTAACCGGTTTAAAAATTGCTGTTCATCTTTTTACACAGCCCGGTGATAAAGTAGTTCTTCAAAGTCCTGTATATGGTCCTTTCGCAAATTCTGTGCTCGTTAACGGGCGAATCGTTGCAGACGCTCCCTTAATAAAAGATTCTAGAGGCTACTACACCATGAATTTTCCTCTTATTGAAAAACATTTTCAGGAAGGCAGCCGGTTAATGCTTTTATGTAATCCCCATAACCCTGTAAGCCGTATTTGGAAAAGAGAAGAGTTGGAAAAACTTATTACTCTTTGTCGTCATTATCAAGTGATTTTAGTTAGTGATGAAATTCACGCTGAATTTGCCCTTGAACCCCTTTCTTTTACTTCTGTCTTTCATCTTTCCAACCAGCCAGAAGACTTGATTTTTTCCTTGGCTTCTGCCAGCAAAACTTTTAATGTTGCAGGCCTTCAACAGGCTTTATTATTTTGTAAAAACCCTCTCCTTCGTCAAAAAATTGAAAATCATATTGCAGAACAAGGGATTGTAAGTGGAAACCTTTTTGCCCTAGAGGGAACAAGAGTTGCTTATAACCAAGGTGATTTGTGGTTAGACGGTTTAAAAAAATATTTAAAACAAGGGGCACTCCTTCTTGAAGTTTTATTAAAAAAACACTGTCCCAAAGCAATTCTTACCCCCTTTGAAGGAACCTACCTTGGATGGATTGACATTAGTGCTTATGGGTCAAACAGCCAATTATTACCTAAAATAAAAGAAGCCGGCCTTTTTGTAACAGATGGAAGGGCTTTTGGAGAAAATACTGGGGAAGGATTTATTCGCTTAAATATTGGTTGTCCCCACCATCATATTGAAAAAGCTGTAACTATGCTTGAAAAAGCACTTACATAAAATAACAGATAGGAGAAGATTGACTATGGAACATTCCTCTTTAACAGATATTATTAACGATTTTCAAGAAGAAGCCGTTCAAACTTTGCAAAGATGGATTCGCATCCCAAGTGTAAAAGGACAAACTACTTCCGTTGCCCCTTTTGGTGAAGAGGTTCATCAAATGCTTTTAACTGCCTTAGACGACTGCAATCGTTTAGGTTTTGAAACTCGAAATTTTGAGGGTTATGCCGGTGATGCCCAAATGGGTGATACTGGTGAAGTGGTAGGAATCTTGGCACATTTGGACGTCGTTCCCGCTGGAGACGGTTGGTTGGAAGATCCTTTTGGCGCTGCCATTCACGATGGTGCTATTTATGGCCGTGGTACCAGCGATGATAAAGGTCCTGCCGTTGCCGCTTTATATGCTATGGCCGCTGTTAAAAAAGCCGGTATCCCCCTTAAAAAGAAAGTACGTCT
The DNA here is from genome assembly GCA_964511785.1 of uncultured Oscillospiraceae bacterium. Lineage (GTDB taxonomy): Bacteria > Bacillota > Clostridia > Christensenellales > Aristaeellaceae > CAYFQH01. Next base: position 4,356 of record CAZEIB010000136.1, on the reverse strand, counting down.
CATTTTAGGTTGTGATGAAGAATCCGGTATGGAAGACATGGAATATTATGTAAAGCATGCTGATATGCCTGCTATCGGTTTTAGTCCCGACGCTTCTTATCCTGTAATTAACACTGAAAAGGGTCGGGCTGAATTTCACTTATCGGCCCCTTTAAGCAACGATGGACTGGAAATTCTTTCCATTGAAGGTGGAGATCGAGCCAACGTCATTCCTGGTTTGGCAAAAGCTTTGGTTAAATCAAAAACTTCTATTTTTGAAAAAGTACAGTCTCATAGCCAACATGCCGGATACCCCGTTGAAGCCAAAGAGGTAGATCATGGCATTTATGAAATTATTACCACAGGAAAAATTGGCCATGCCGCTTTTCCTGATGGAGGGCGTAATGCCAACGGACAACTTTTGCAAGTTTTAGTAGCCTTAGGGGCTAAAGGGCCTATCCAATGGCTGGCCAAAGCTATTGGTATGGAAACTGATGGAAAAAGTTTGAACATTGCCATTACTGACCATATTTCAGGGGCTCTTACCTTAAACATCGGTATTCTTACAAGTGAAAATCAGCACTTTAAAGCAGTTTTAGACATTCGCTACCCTGTATTAACTAATGCTGAGCAAATGATTGCTCTTGTAGAAGCATCTGCACAAAAAAACGGCCTGTCTTTAGAGGTTGCTAGCAACAAAGGCCCCCACCATGTACCGGAAGATAGTTTTTTAGTGCAAGCCTTACTTGATGCTTATCACCATGTAACCGGACTTGAAAAAAAGGCCTTAGCCATTGGCGGTGGCACTTATGCCCGTTGGTTAGGTACCGGTGTTGCCTTTGGCGCTCAATTTCCCCATGAAGAAGAGTTGGCTCATCAAGCGGGGGAAAATATTTCTATTGATAGCTTTATGAAAAACATTCATATTATTGCCCAGGCAATTATTAATTTAGCTGCTTAAAATAACTATCGACAATTTTTATGGAGGTTTCTATGAAGAAAAAAATAATATCACTGTTTTTAATCTTGGTTCTTACCTTAACTCCCCTGTTTGCTTTAACAGAAAAAACAACCGCTCAAAGCTCTTTTTTTGCTCCTTCCATGGCCACTGTTTTTACTCAAGATGCTATTGACGCCGGTAGAAGAGTTACAACAGGTTACGAATTTCAGCTAAGTGAAAAAGCTCTTTCCTTTTTAGATCCTTCTCTTTCTACTTTTGCTCAATTTTGCAATCAGTTTACTACGAAAACCACCTATCAAAAAAATGCTGAACAAAATAGTTTTTGGAGCCAAAACCTTCTCTTTAAGGGGAAGCCCTTACTATCTCACAGCATCCATTTTTTGCCGGATGATTTTTATCTGACTTCCAACCTTCTTCCAAAAGAAAGTTTGGCCTTTACCCCTAAGGAGGCCGTAACCTTTTTATCAAATTTTCTTTCAATTATGTCTCAGCTACTAAAAAACTCTTTGGAAGAACAAGCACAAACCCTTCAGCTTTATGCAATGATAGCCTCAATGGGTGCTTCCTCGGTAGAAAAAGACACCCCTTGGGATGAACTTATTCCCTCTTCTATTTTAGAAGAAATTAATAATACTTTTGCCCAAACCTCTCTTCCAAAAGAGGAGCTTCTCTATGACGGATTTTTAACTTGGCTAGCTGATGCTACAGTAGAAACCCCCATTATTTCCGCAGGTGGAAACTCTTTACCCGGTTCTACCCCTATGCAATTTCAATTTACTGAAAAGAACATTCATCAGTTTATAGATATACTGAAAAACTGGTTTACCGAGGAAGAAGTTCTTCAGTTTTTTATTGCTAAAGATACTACAAACTCTTTAGCCGGCTATGTTAACAGCGAGGATTTTCTTGAAGAGTTAGAGGATGAGTTTGAAGACTTTAAAGAAATACTTTCCGAAAAACTCCATCTCCCAGCGGTTATTACTTTGTGGTATCATGAAAACTCCCAAGGGGAGACTGTGATTGACCAGGCCAATGGGCAGCTACAAGTTTATAACGAGATCTACAGAGCTAAAGACTTTAGAACTTATTATTTTGAATATAACCGCGAAATAATAGAAGAGCGCATTGTTCATCATATTGACCTAGGGATGTTTGACGAATCCGCGCGAATAAAAATGGCTATTTTAGCAGAACCACAGCATAAGGTTAAGGATGACGAAGGACATACCCAAGCAAATTTGTCTTTCAACATTACTTTTGAAAATGCTGAAAACCAGCGTTTTGTTCCTCAAGATACTCTATTGATAAATCTTGTTCAAAATCAATATATGGATAGGGACAACATTTCTTCAAAAGAAACTTGGGACTTGGATGTTGAGATTGAATCAGACAGTGAAAGTCCTAGGGCAATTTTTGGCGTTAGTGGAGCCCTTCATTTTAAAGTTGTTGCAGATACCAGCCTTGATTCTTCTAACAAAGATGTTGTTGGCAGTGCCGACTACTCCCTTGGTTTTTCAGACGATTTTGTGGATCTTTTCGGCAGTAAATCACTATTTACTGTAAAAAAATCTTTTTACTCTACCGCCCCTAAAGAAGACCCCTTACCAACGAAAGAAGAAACTACTCGCCTTGGCCTTTTAACTACTGAAGAGTTAACTGATTGGGTTGGAGAAAAAAACAGTATTATTCAAAGTGAACTTTCAAAAATCTTTTCTCAGTTTGAATAATGCATTAGCAATAAAAAAGCGTCCTTTATAGGCGCTTTTTTATTGTTTTTATTGTTTTTTCTGTTATGATTAACTCCTTGTTCTAATCAATGTATGATTGTATAGAGAATTACCTTTGGAGGTTTAGATGATTTCTTTTTCAAAAAAAACAGAATCTCTTTTTTTTAAAATTTGTTTTTTCTTATATGTCATTATGACAGTTGTACAGTTTCCTTTTCTTTTTTCTGCTTACAGTCTTTCAAGTTGTAGTTCTAAAAAAACCTATGGATAATATGGGA
>CAZEIB010000136.1:0-1401 GCA_964511785.1 uncultured Oscillospiraceae bacterium | reverse complement strand
TTTAAGTTTTTTTAAAAAAGTTCTTTTATATTTATCCCTTTTCCTTCTCTCCTTTGGTGTAAAGTTTTTCTTTTACTATTTACCTATTGGCCAACATGCTTTCCCCACTTCAGACTTTAAATTTGCTTATGACGTAGCCACTACCAATGCAGGCATTCATTACTATTCTGCAGTTTTTAGCCACTGGTTTTTTTTAGGTAAACTTTACCAATGGGTTTTTACACTGTTACACTCCTCCAATGTGCAAATTGCTTATATCCTCAATATATGTCTTGATTCCTTGGCTGTTTTGCTCACTTTTAACATAGGGTTTACACTCACAAAAAAGAGATCTCTCGCTATAACCGCTGCTCTTTTACATGTTTTTTGGCCAGGTTATAACCTGGCTCTTCATACCTTTTCTCCTGATATTTTTACCACCCTTGGTATTTTAATATTCTTTCGTCTTGCTCTATCCCTATATTATAGCATTCATCAGAAAAAACTTCTTTTCCCTATGGTTCTATCTCTTTTTATTGGCATTCTTTTTTCTATGATGAGTTTTTTTAAACCTTATCATATAATTCTCATCATTGCCCTTTTCATTACTTTAATAGTAAAAAATAGTCAACAACCTTTTTCACTACGAAGACTGCTCACTGTTTCTTTTCTTTTTATCATTATCATTGCTACCTTTTTTGCTATTACTACTCCTCTTCTTCTTCATGTTGAAAACACTTATCATCATACATTAGGTAGTCCCCTAGCCTATACTTTACGAACAGGCTTTAATATGGATAATATGGGGCAATGGTCTCCTCAAATTGCTGATGAATATATTAATACCCTTTTGGCTCATCCTACGGAAAATGGTTTCGATTATAAAAAAGTCAATCAGATTATTAATGAAAAAACCCTAGAACATATTAAGGTAAACCGAAACAAATTACCCCTTTTGCTGGTAAACAAATTTGTTGTTGCTTGGAGTAATGATGCTTTCATTGCTTCCCCAATGACTTCAGGAAGTGAAAATCTTCTTTCATCTTTTGCTCATTTTTATAGTAAAAGCCTTCTTTCATCTTCCCAATTATATTACTTTTTTATTCTTCTTTTGATTTTTTATAGTCGCAAAACCTATTCTTCTGTTTCTTCTGTTTCTTCTGTCTCTTCTGTTTCTTCTGTTTCTTCCTTCGGCCTTTTACTGGTTCAGGTGATTCTTTTTGGCTTTATTTTAGTTTTTTTGCTTACTGAAGTTCAACCGCGGTATCGTATCCCTGTTTATCCTCTTTTATGCATTTGTGCCTCTTTAGGAGTAGAGAAAATTCCTTTAATTCAAAAAGTTTTTTCAACATTTTCTTAATGTTTCATTTTAAGCCATTTTTCTTTTATAAGCACCTTTCTTTTAAAAAAGGAATCTTTCCT
>CAZEIB010000135.1:0-6504 GCA_964511785.1 uncultured Oscillospiraceae bacterium | reverse complement strand
AATATGCTGTTACAGAAGGCAGGATAAACTATGCCACACCAAGCTTTGGCTGGTACAAGTCAATGTAATCTAACAAATTGGGCGTTTCTCTCAACTGACGGTAAATTGACACTATCCGTCTACGCTAAGAAATTGACTAAGGGGTTAAATTATAGTAACATTAAGAAAAATATTACATAATTGGAGATTGTTAATTATGAAACGTAGAAATTTGATTTTCACATGTGCATTGTTTGCTGGAATATTAACATCTAAAGCTGCATTAGCTGGGAGTATTGATTTTAATTCCGGTCTTCCATGGTGGTCAAACTGGGGAACTGTAGTTGACTGGAAAACAAAAGATACGACCATTAACGGCACCTACTTAACTTTTAATACTGCTACTTCTTCAAGTGATCTCATAAGTGTAAAAACAAATATTTTATTTAAGAATTCAGGCCAAACAGTCCAATTTTCCCCTGCAGTAAATTTGTCAACTAACACTTCCAGTGCTCATTGGCTTGGGGCTTTCACTGAGTTAGATGCCGTAATTGGTGACAAAGTCCAATTACAAATGAAATCTCCGATATGGAACGGTGAACGAACAGCAGGCACATGGAATTACAAATAAACGGTGAGTATAATTATGTTGTTCATTAAATGGGAATTTTTAAAAAATAAGAGTATGATGCGCGGGATTTTCTTTATATCTATCCTTTTTATGTTTTTTACTCTGATTATTTATTACGGGGTTTTGCAAACAGTATCCGAATACTCCAGAGCAAACATTTTAATAGATAATTATGCGGTAAACAATATGTATTATTATATTGGTTCAGTTCCATTTGCCAGAACTCCATCTTCAGTAGGTGTATTCACTGAGAATTTCACATTCGTTTTTTTACTTCCTTCAATAATAGGAGCATTTTTCTGCGGGAAATACTTTCAAGACCGAACTACAAAAAGTATTAATATAAAATTACCCTTTGATGGAAGCTGGCGTTATTACCAAAGTTATATAATCAAAATAACCGTAATTTTTATCCTGTTTTTCATCTCTGCTTCACTCCTACAAGGCGCTTTCGGATTTAGCTTAGATTACTTTTTGAAACCTGTACCTCGTCCAAATTTATTTTCATTTATAATGCTGGAAAGCATAGTCCTGTCATCGATTCGATTAAGTGTTTTTTACGGATTAACATTAACTATCGCGTTATCACTTTCAGTTTTGTTTCCATTTATTGGTCGATTGGTTCATCTTATTCCATTGATTATTGTGATTTCGAGTGAATTAGCAACCAAATCAACCACTCCGTTGAGAGAAGCATTTATTCATTCTGGGATGAGGCTTCAAGACAAAGCTGTATTCTACTGGTGGATTACAGGAATGTTGATTTTAGCCATGATTTTAATGATGCTAATTCCATTAATACGGAAGAATGAGCTATGATTTATCGAATAATTTACATTTTTTTACATTCATCATATTTTCTAGCATCATTCTTTTTAGGTGGCTTTCAAAATTCTATTTCTCCTCTGGTGGTGCTTTATGCTCCAGTACCATTGCTAGGATTTTGTTTGCTAGGTCACAAACTTGACAGAGCTCAGCAAACCGGTATTTATACTTATAAAATTAAAGATATTCTAGAGCTCTTAACAATAAATGCCATATTTTTTTCTATGAATATGCTTTTCTCTTCAGCTTTTAAAGTAGAAGATTCCATCGTTTTATTATATTTTTGTTTTCTGCTGATAATATCTGTCCTTTGCTATTTTTTGGCAACTTTATCAAACTTTGCCAGAGGTTTCCTTATAACATACTTGGTGATTGTAGCTGACATTCTTCTCAATTCCGGATTTGAAGGGTATCAAGGGCTTAGCACTCAGATCCTAAATTCAAAGAAATTCGACGAGGCTGCATTAGTTTATTTTTTATATTTAGTAATTGGTACAATTATTTTTATTTTAAGTCACATGCATAACAGGAAAGTCGATTATCTATGAAAATGTTTACATTAAAAACTACCTTTTTGAAAATAACCGTATTAATAAGTATCCAAATCTCAATCTTTTTCATATTTAATTTAAATGTTATTCCAGGAAATTTTTCTCCTTATCTAATGGTAAGTCCCAATTTTGTTATTTATTTTGATTTGATATACCTTGTATTTAATTTACCGGTTTTTTTTATAATTGGCACAACTTTGAAAGATACAATATCGAAATTACCATTGATTAGTAGTGGTGGGAGCATAAAAATAATTCAACAATTTCTTATCAGATTTTCTATTATATTTTTAGAGCAATTGTTAATTAATCTATTTCTTTTTTTAAAATCCATCCCAGCTTTGGATATCCTGTTAATTCAAGTTAGTTTACTCCCTTTTTATTTTTTATTAAATTTGGTAACCGGAACCGTAAATGAAAATGTGATGTATTTGTATATAATTTTACTTACCGGTTTAGGCTTAGTTTTAACAAAACTAAATATAGTGTCATTTTTTCCCGGTATAACTCAAAATAATATTCAATTTTATATATTGTTTAGTATTGGTTTAGTTGGAGCTATTTTTTATAAGACCATGATAAGCGATTACCTCAAAGGAGACAAAGTATGAGCATTGTATTCACTAATTATACTAAGAAAATTAACAGTAATTTGGTTTTAAATAATATAAATATCAATATTCCATCTGGGGCAATAGTCGGATTGTTAGGCAAAAATGGATCAGGAAAAACAATGTTATTAAGAGCTGTAGCTGGTTTAATCCTACCATCCAGTGGGAGCGTCAATGTAAATGGAGAACTGATAAGTATGAAAAATCGTTTTCCTAAATCAGTTGGAGTAATAATCGAAAATATTGATTTCTGGCCTTATTTAACGGCTTTGGAAACACTGGAATATATTAATTCTCTTACAAAGCAAACCACAAAAAATAAATGCGTAGAATGGCTGCAAAATGTTGGATTGGACCCCAACTCAAAAAAAACTGTTCGATCCTTTAGTCTAGGAATGAAGCAAAAGCTTGCATTGGCACAAGCTTTCTTCCGTGATCCCGATATCCTTCTTCTGGATGAACCCACATCGGCTTTGGATATAGAAAGCACGAATAGCATTCACGAAATTTTTAAAGCTCAGAAACAGCAAGGGAAAACAATGATTATAGCAAGTCATGTTCCTGAGGACTTGGAAATATGTGACATGATTATTAAAATAGATAATGGTGCTATCATTTCCATAACTGACTGTGGCCTATCTTCCCGGAATTTATATTCGAGTAGGAGGTAGCTGTTTATTTTAGCCACCTACCTCTCAAGCCACCATGCTTACCTTTCGGTACATGGGGAATGTCACATTTGTTAATACACATTCCTTGGAGAGCAGGGAATTAGAAGTGCATAGCGCGAGGCTCGTTATCTTATCAAATGATTTGTTGGTATGGCGGCATGAAGCCAGTGGTCAATCCCACAGGTTTTGTGATTGACCCTTTATTTTACTTTGATAGTTCTCCTCGGATTATTGAGATTTTTCATTAAATATAAGGAAATTTTAAAATTAAAACTCCCTTCAAGTGAAAATGCATTAGTTCTAGTAATAGTGTTTTTTACTGATTTCTTACGCTAATGGGAGCGTTCATGCGAGTCAAATCATTAAGAATGGAATGAAAGAAAATCCTCAAACTATAATTTTAAGTGATAAAAACCATGTAACTGGGAATTTTTATTTGTCTTAAGTGACTATATAATTATTATGGGCAATGAAGAGAATTCATTTAACGTCCTATTTCGTGATGATATAACTCAAATAATCGAATTTGTTAAATAGCATTTCCATTACCATAGTCAGTTCTTATACATTTGATTCACCTTGAAAAACTAGATTCCATTGTTCCAAAAACCAAAGCTTTTCAAGTCATGAATAATATTAAGGGAGCCCATACGCTGCTCCCTCACTATTTCCGCTTCGTTCGCAGAAACTCTATAAATGTCTGGACCTGCTTCAGCTCATCTTCGTCGAGATCCGCAGCATAGGGCATCCGGGTTGCATTAATTTCCGATACAGGTTTGGGAGCCAGGTACCCTGCGGCCTCCATTATTTCCTCATACCTTACGTTCAGTGCGTTGGCAATGGACTTTAAAAGCGGAGGAGACGGATTCTTACGCTGGCCGTTTTCCAGGCGCTGAATTTCAGTATGGCTGACATTTGATAGCTCTGAAAGTTTTCGCTTTGAAATATTTAATTTTTCTCGACGCTCCTTGATGAATATTGCTAACAAAGATAGTCTCTCACTAAGACTCTTTTAACATTGCTCGGTCCGGTTTTCAGGGTGAAGCATTTTTAAGAGCGCGCGAATCCCTGGAATGGTCCCTAGTCTATGTTGTAACTTCTTTCAAGGATCAATTTAATCCCTTCCATTGCATTTCTCACCTGATACAATAAACAGAACCAGTCTTTCCTGGCCTTTGTTTACCTTTCCTCGATCATGGTGCTGCTGCAGTGATCATACCGATCGATTTTCAAATGAGGCATAATTATCAAAAGTTTAAATTATTTCTAGCTTAAATTGACAATCGAGGTTATAATAAAATTTTTTTATTTTCATATGTTCAAAATAAATAAAATTTATTATAAATTAAAAGGAGAAATAATGGGGAGTACAACGAAATTCATTCGAGAAAATTTTATATTGCTTATTATATTATTGATTTTAATGTCATCATCAATTTTCAGTATGTATAAATTTAATTCAATTAAGCCAATCCACAATATTACTGGCTTCTATCAAGAAGAGAATCCGATCTCACCTTTTTATGAATTTAACTTTTGGGATAATAGGTTCCAAGCAAAAAAAGATGGTAAGAAACTAGACGAAGGGATATTTGAACAGTATGACGAAAATACATATATTTTAAGTAACCAAAGCGAATCTATATTGATTACTTTGTTAAATAATGGATTTTATTATTATGATGAAATAAATAAAGAACCAGTATTTCTCATCAAGAAACATTATGTTCCTGTAAACTTAGAATAATGGACAAATCTTTGTTCGGACCGTATATTTGGCGCGATCTTAAAAGACACGACCTACACCTATCAGGCAGGCGTTAATGGCAGCACCAGTAACCTGGTGGCGACGGTCACGGATCCGGACAAGACAACAAGTTATACCTATGATGATAACGGCAACATCAAGACCATCCAGGCTGGCAGTCAACTCATCACCTATACCTATAATGAGTTTAGTGAACTGGTCCGGGAAGACAATCAGATCCTAAACAAAACCATCACCTACCGCTACGATGGCGGCGGCAATCTTCTGGAGAAGAAGGAGTACGCCTATACCACCGGAACACCAGGGGCACCCACGCGGACCACTCCCTATAGCTATGCCGACACCAACTGCAAAGACAAACTCACCAGCTTTGACGGCAAAGCCATCATCAGCTATCCCCCCCTTGAATACACAGCCGAAATTCAAACATCGTTTCGGTGATATTTACTAGAATACATAAGTAAAAAAGGTGAAATTATGGGAAAAAAAAGAAATGAATTTTTTAATATATCCTTATTAATTATTATAACGATTTCTGGTATATTATTTGTTACGCAAATTCAAAAATATATAAGATATAGCAATAAAGAGAAAATAATAAATTTGGTTGAGTCGAATTTAGGTGCGCTAAATGAGAATTATGATTTTGCTCTTTCATTTGGGGAAGTAGAAACTAAAGAATCATGGAGTACAACCCCCCAAAAAGTTATTGTTAATTTCGTAACCAGGGGCTCTGGTATTGTTCCGTCTACAATATATACAGGGTTTTATTTTACAAGTTTTGATAATCCCGTAGGTTATGAAGGGAGTACATATCCTTTAACTAAAAATGAGAAAGGATGGGAATGGAAGGAGGAAGATGGTGATAACTGGTACTATACTGAAAAAATAGATGACTATTGGTATTACTATGAAGCAGGGTTTTGAAAAACATGTTTAGCCGAAATAATGGTAGAATCGTGAGTTAATTACTTTGGAAGGAGTTAAGTATGAAGAATGTACGTTATTATTGTTTAATTCTACTATTAGTTTTCATTTTTTTATTTAATCCTACTTTAGTTAAAGGGGATATTAAAAATCAGTTCTTTACCCAAAATGTTAATGATTTTGCCAATAATGAACTGAGTACAGGCGAAAAAGAAATTTATGATAATTTTTTAGAAATAGAAGATGTGACGGACTCAGAAAAAGCTTTTATATCTATGTTAGTTTATTCAAGTCTGAAAGATATAGAAAATTATATGGTTGAAGTAAATGCCTACGCTGCGGAGTATTTAATTCCCGGTACAACATCAAGAATTGCTTATATGTATGAGGCAAACAAGACAATTGCTAAAAAAATCTATACACAATATAAATTATTATACAATTCCGTTAGTCCAAGAAGTCAAGCTGCAGCAGTAAATTATCGTAGCAAAATTTCAAGTTCAAGTTAGCCACCTGTTAATAAGTATCAAGAGTTAGGTCT
>CAZEIB010000134.1:0-6529 GCA_964511785.1 uncultured Oscillospiraceae bacterium | reverse complement strand
ACATATTCTATCACAACTACTCAAGCTGTCAAGGAGGAATTTACTTTGCATCATTTTTTTGCCTATGTTTCCAGAATGAAATACATTAGAAGATGGGGGTTAATGCGTAATACCCAAGAAGAAAACAATATGGAACATTCTTTTCAGGCAGCACTTATTGCCCACGGCTTAGCCGTTATCGGCAATAGCCATTTTGGAAAAAACAATAACTGTGAAGCTATTTTAACCCTCGCCTTATTTCATGATGCTTCTGAAGTGATTACAGGAGACCTACCTACCCCTATTAAGTACCAAAATTCTTTTATTGAAAAAGAATATAAGCAAATTGAGGAATCTGCGTTTCATAAACTACTTGCCATGTTACCAAAAGAAATGCGACCTTTCTACTCTTCCTATTTAACAACTAAAAGTAATGGAGAAGAAGAATTTTTGTATGTAAAAGCAGCTGACAAGCTTTGTGCCTATATTAAATGCATCGAGGAGGAAAAAGCGGGAAATAGTGAATTTATGGAAGCCAAAAAAACCATTTACCTTTCTTTAGAAAGCTCTCCTTTGCCGGAAGTAAAAGTTTTTATTGAAGAATTTTTACCCAGTTTTTCCTTCACTATTGATAAGTTATCTACAACCTAGTACAATTTTTGTTTTTTCCTTTTCACCCTTTGTCAAACGTGTTATAATGTTTTGGGTTTAATCTACCATGAATAAAGAGGTGTTTTTATGAATAATCATTCAATAAAAATAGACGTTAGTATGATGATGGAAGAAAGCCTTGGCCAAGGCTTTGGGGTTTCTCAAAAACAAATTGAAACGATTCTTCCTCAAGCCAAAAAAACTCAACAAGCTGTTGAGGCTGCTCGTGGCACTGGTTGGCTTGGTTGGATGGAATTACCCTATACCAACGAAAATATTTTAAAGGATGTTGAGAATACTGCAAATCAAATTGCAGAAAATTTTGACAATTTTGTTTTACTTGGTATTGGGGGCTCCGCCTTGGGTCCTATTGCTGTACAACAAGCTTTAAACCATACCCACTATAATGCTTTGCCTAAAAGCATTCGTAAAAGACCTCGCTTTTATGTAGAAGATAATGTGGATCCCGACCGACTCAATGCCCTTTTTGATATTATTGATGTGAAAAAAACCTGCTTTAATGTCATTACAAAATCTGGTGGTACTGCAGAAACTTTAAGCCAATTGCTTATTATCACAAAACTTCTTAAAGAAGTTGTAGGAAAAGATTGGCACAAGCACATTATTGCCACCACAGATGAACATAAGGGTAATTTAATTCAGCTTGCCAAAAGCGAAGGTTTTAAAACTTTTGTTGTGCCAAATGGCGTTGGTGGGCGGTTTTCCGAGTTTTCACCTGTAGGTCTTCTTCCAGCGGCTGTATGTGGTATTAATATTCGAAACCTTTTAGCAGGTGCAAGAGCCATGGATGAAAACTGTAAAACCCAAGACCTGTGGCAAAATCCTGCCCTTTTACAAGCCGCACTACAATTTATTGCCACCGAAGAGTTAGGCAGAAATATTCAAGTAATGATGCCCTATGCAGACAGTTTAAAGTATATTTCCGATTGGTTTGCTCAATTATGGGCCGAATCTCTTGGAAAAAGCACTACAAGAGATGGAAAAGAAATTCATTATGGGCAAACTCCTGTAAAAGCTTTAGGGGTAACTGATCAGCATAGTCAATTACAACTTTATACCGAGGGTCCCTTTGATAAAATTATTACCCTTTTAAAAGTCGGTTCCTTTCAGAGTGAAGCCCCCATACCTAAGGCTGCTTACCAGCTGAATATTGCAGATGTCCAGTTTTTAGAAGGAAAATCCTTGAATCAATTATTGGAGGCAGAAGCTCAAGGTACCGCTTATGCTTTATATGCTGCTAAACGTATGCATCAAGTAATTACTTTAGAAGAAGTGAATGCACACACCATTGGCCAACTTCTATACTTTTTTCAAATGACCACTGCTTATATGGGAGAATTGTTAAATATTGATGCCTTTAATCAGCCCGGTGTAGAAGAAAGCAAAATTGCTACTTATGCTGTTTTAGGAAGTAAAAAAGAAATTCATCAAGAAAAACGAAAAGAAATGGAAAGCCTGCCTAAGGCAGACCCTAAATTTATTTTATCTTTATAAAGTACAAACCAAAAGAACCATTCACCTGCTAATAGGTGAATGGTTCTTTTTATTGATTACTATTTGCTTATTTCCCTTGAGCAGCATTTTCTCCTGCAATACGGCCAAACACCACAATATCTGTAATAGCGCAGGTTCCTACACGGTTATTCCCATGTACACTACCTGTTACTTCTCCTGCAGCATATAACCCTTCAATGGCATCACCACTTTGATTGAGTACATGGGCTTCTTCGTCAATCATAACTCCACCCATAGTATGGTGTACAGATACTACTCCTTTTAGGATAAACCAAGGGCCTTCGTTCATTGGTACCATACTAGTAGTACGTCCAAATTCTGTATCCTCCCCTTGGGTCATATATTTGTTGTAGTTATCCATGGTTTTAACCAAATTTTCACTGTTAATACCAAAGTATTTTGCTACTTCTTCCAAGGTGTCGGCTTTATAAAACACGCCGCCTTCTAAGCATTGCTTATACTCATCAGCAAATTTTTCTTCCATTTCCAAACGATCTGCCACTTCTTGATTATAAATGGCATATACAGGTCCTTTTTGAGCTAAAATAGCTTCTGCACGTACATCACGCATAGCTACTTCATTTACAAAACGGTTTCCTTCTTCATTTACATAAATTAATCCTTCACCACTCCAGCTTGGTGCTTCAATACCATAGAATACACCAGTCATTGGGTTATTAAAAGGATATAATTGAATATGCTCCATACCTTCCAGTTGAGCCCCAATTTTTTCTGCCATGATGATTCCTTCTCCTAAAATGGCAGGAGAATTGGTGGTTTGTACCGACTCGTCTAAAGTTTCCCAACGGGTGTTAAACTTTTCTCTCATTTCCACATTGGCACCAAAGCCTCCTGTTGCTAAAATAACGCCATTATTAGCCGTTAAAACAGCCCTTTGGTCACCACTTGAAACTTGAATCCCTGTTACACGTCCTGCTTCATTAATAACCAATTCTTCCCCTTTGGTGTTATACATAATCTCTATTCCTAAAGTTTCGGCCTTTGCAACCATTGGTTCAATCATTCCTGCCCCTAAACGAATAGGTTCAACAGCTCTTGGAACACTATGCCCACCTTCATGTACCAAATAATCTTGGTATTCCACACCAATTTCATCTTTTAGCCAAACTGCAGCTTCTAAACCATGGTTTACAACAACATCTACCATTTCTTTTCTGGCAACTTTTCCGCCACCTTCCCACATTTCCATGGCAAACTGTTCGTTGCTGTCTTCTATTCCTTTTTCTTCTTGAATCCAGTTGTTGGCACAAGCCAATTCTGCATAAGAAAGTAAGGTGTTTCCTCCTGCAAAGGGCATTTTCTCTAGCAAAACCACTTCTTTTGCCCCCTGTTCTTTTGCTTCAATGGCAGCTGCTAATCCTGCCCCTCCGGCTCCCACAACTACCACATCATAAGTAGCATCTTTCAATTCTACTTGTGCTTTTACAGTGGTACTTGGGGTTTGTAAGGCTGAAACATCTACCCCGGCTAAGGTTAAAGCATCGCTTACAGCCGCAATAACTCCGTTACAAGAATTAGTTGCTCCTGAAATCACATCAACAGCCAAAGTCTGGTCTGCAATAATAGCCTTTGGTATTTCTTCAAAAGGCAAGTCTGACAATCCCGGGGTTTCAATATGTTCTACAATTTTAATCTCGCTAATTTTATCTTCTGTTAAAGTCACTTCAACTTTAATATCTCCATTATTTCCTTTTCCAACGCCTTCATAAACACCTGCGCTGTATTTTTCCCCCGCTTCTCCTTGGGCAACGGTCACCATACCTAAAGATAAAACCATTGCCAACACTAAAACCATGGACAGCATTTTTTTCATTATTTTTTCTTCCTTCCTTTTCCTTTATACCTTTTCCATCAAAGGTATGATAATATTATAACACTCCCTTTTGTTAAAGTATCTACTATTTCTTTATACTTATTTGCCATATCCTTATACTATTTCATCACAAAACTTTTTACTATTGTTTGAACAGCTTCTTTCATTATGCTATTATGAAAAAGTTGTCAACAAACCTAAAGGAGTTTCTATGTCCATTAAATACAAAATTGCCTTCTTGTTAATCATTACCTTGCTGGTCTCTTTTTCTCTTTTTTACTTTCAAACGGTTTCCCGTGTTCGTACAGAAAACAGCCGTACTACTACAGAGCAAACCAATATTCTCATCGACTCTAAATCAAAGGAAATTGGCCTTTGGCTTAGAAATATCATCAACGAATTTCGTCTTTTATCTCAAATGCCTGCTTTTAAATCCATGGATATGCGTGCCATGACCCCTTATATTTCAAATGTTACGAAAATGAAAAATACCAGCATTGGTGAATTAAGCGACTTATTTGCTTATGGATCTTTTGATGGAAAAAGTTGGGTTAATGGGGAACAAACTTTTGAGCTGATTACAAGAGAAGAGTTTTTAAAGATTAAAAACTCTTCTCTTGAATATATTATTTCAGAACCTAAACATGTAGCGTATTTAAATTCCGATCTTTTTATGATTTATTACCCTATTGAAAACTACAAAGAAAAAAAAGAGAGCCTTTTTATCGGTGGAATTAAAGTTGATAGATTAACAGAACTCTTAAAGCAAATTGATGTATATGGAGGAAAATCCTGGGTAATGAACCCCAATGGTCAAGTTTATACTTTAAACCCCATTGAGTTTTCCTATATCATGTCTGCCTCAGAAAAAAATGATTTTTTAAGTAAAATTAATCCTATACAATCTGCTGCCGTTCATTATCCTACCAGTACGGTTTTTTACTCCCCCATCCCCTACTCTCAACACTGGATATTGTGTACTCAAATCGACCACAACACCATGTTTAAAAATACTAATTTAATTATCAAAAACATGCAGTTTTTGGTATTTGTTATGAGTATTTCAGGGGTAATTATTGCCCTTTTATTATCAAAAACCATTGTTAAGCCCATTAATTACCTTCAATCTAAAATGCTTAACGTACAATTAGGAAACCTTGAATCTTATTATGATGGCAAGCATAAAGATGAAATTTACTATTTAGGGCAAACCTATAATTTAATGTTAGACACCATTAACCAGTTGGTTCAGCAAATATCCACTACGGAAGAGCAAAAACGCCAAGCCTATTTGGCTGCTTTACAGGCCCAAATCAACCCACATTTTTTATATAATACCCTAGCATCATTAAAATGGTTGGCTCAGCAACAGGGCGCCAATGATGTTGCTCATTACATTGAGCACCTTTCTACTTTTTTTAGAATCAGTTTAAGTGAAGGGGCTGAGCTTATTCCTTTTAAGCAGGAACTGAACCATATTAAAAGCTATTTAGCCATTCAACAGTTTCGTTATAAAGACCGAGTTTCTTACTCTTTTGAGGTAGATCCAGAGCTTTACGATACCATGGTGCCAAAACTTTTGTTACAACCTTTAGTAGAAAATGCCATTGTTCATGGTCTTACCCATTCTAAAAGGCTGGGAAAAATTCTTATTACAGCCAAAAAAACAAAAGATCATTTATCTATTACTGTTGAAGATGATGGTGCAGGAATTTGTGATAAAGATTTAAAAACGCTCCTCCATCATCTTGATGAGGGAGTTGCTCAGGATAATTTCGGTCTGTATAATATTAAACAGCGTCTATTATTAAACTACGGAGAAAACAGCAGTTTTTCTATTTTCAGCCAATTAAATCAAGGAACTTCCATTCACCTTACTATCCCTCTTTCCCCCACCTTAAAAGGAGATTCTAATGTATAAAATTCTTATTGCTGACGATGAATTGATGATTCGCAATGGTATTGTTGATTTGCTTTCTCCCTTTTCCAATCATTTCAACCATATCATAACCGCCGAAGACGGTTTAGAAGCCTTAGCAAAAGTAAAGGAGTTTTCTCCGGAAATTGTTTTATTTGATATTAATATGCCCTTTTTAACTGGCTTAGATGCTATTAAAAAAATTAGAAGCTTTAACCAAAACACCCTCATCATTATCATTTCCGGATATAATAAGTTCGAATATGCCCAACAAGCCATCGAAAATCGTGTTTTTGCTTATTTATTAAAGCCAATTAATCAAGAAGAGTTTGCTAAAACTTTAATGAAAGCTTTAAGCGCAATTTCAAAGCAACCTTCTTTTTCCTCTACAGAAAAAGAAGGTAACTCCTTTGATGGCATTGTTGATTATATTAATAACCATTTTCACGAAAATCACTTAACCATTAATTTGCTTTGTGATTTGTTTCATACCAGCCCTTCCAGTATAGCCCGTATACTAAAGAAAGAAACTGGTTTGAATTTTTCCAATTACTTAACAAAAGTTCGTATTTCCCAATCTATTTCTCTACTTACAGGAGAGAATGATATGA
>CAZEIB010000133.1:0-6571 GCA_964511785.1 uncultured Oscillospiraceae bacterium | reverse complement strand
CTATCTTCTTTTGTGGTTACTTTAATCCAAAAAGAACGCCACTGCTCAGCAATAAGGTTTTGATTAGAAGAAAGAGGAATTTCTTCTAATCGGTCAGGGAAAAGACCGGGATCGGTGGATAAATAACGGTTATCATTTAGTTGAGGGTGACAGGGATAGTTACTAGGGCTAAGCTCTACCTTATAAAGGGTCAAAAGGTCGCTAATAGGGGAAGAAAACTCAAGGGTAACTTCATGACGATAGGAATGGCGAAGGTAGTAAGCAAACTGAAAAGAAAGAGAGTCTTTTTGAACAAGGGTTAAGGGGAGGTATAAAGATTGAGGAGCTTGGCTTGGAAAAACTTTTGTTAAGGAACTGAGAAAACGAGTAGTTATGTCCATTTTAATCATCCTTCCGATTTACTGATAGTGACAAATTAATAAAAACAAAAAACAGGAAGTTAAAACCGCCTGTTTTTTATAAAGTAATAAATTTTTGAAATTCCGGCAAAATTCCGATTCCATCAGGATAATGGGCAGCAAATTGGGGTACTGCATGGCTAGGGAAAGAATTACCCTCTATAAAAGAAGGACCACTTGGGGTAATAGCTACATCCCAAGCAATATAACGCATTTGTGGCACTACTTGAGAAGCACTTAAACACATAGCTTTTACTTCTTCCCAGTAAGGAATTTGAAATCCCATAATAGAAACTCCTGTTATAGGATGGGTAGTGAAGGTGTTGCCTTGTTTATCGGCCCCAACAGTTAAAATGGTTCCGGTTTTTAAATCTACACGGGCAGCCATGCCGCCGCAATCAACATTGTCCATAATCTTACCATTACCAATGCGTAAAAAGGCATAAACAATTCCCTGCTCCTTGTCTCCTAATAAAGTTGCAACCCGTATGGTGTTAACGGAAGTAGGGGAAAGAGCTTGTAAAACAGGATGCTGAACGACCACTTCTTCAACAATATAAGGACCTTTTTCAATAAGTTTTTGATAAAAAGCTTTCTCATCTTCTTTCCAAGTAGAGGAAGAAAATTTTTCAATCCCTTGGCCGCTGGAACCTTCCAAAGGTTTTATAATCACTTGTGGTAGGGAAGAAAGAAACCCGCAAAAATCCGTTAGAGAGGTGTTTTGGTCAACAACCATCCACTTTCGATTGACTTCTTTTGAAAAAAGGTGATTAAATTGAGCCTTATCATCAAAAAAATGCCAATATTCCTTTGGATTCATTTTTCGCACAATTTCATTGGAAATTCCTCTGGTAATTTGGGTTTTCCGCTGTGCACCGTTTAGTTTATAAAAGGCGGCAATTTTATAATCGATATAACCTGCGTTGTACTTTATCGCACAAAAAAGCATATCAAACAAAAGCCACAAGCGGCTTTTTCCACTGGGTTCTTTTAACAAAGAAGTAGTTGCCCACATGGCTTTATAATCCATCCGTAAAGCTCTTTTAACAAAAAAACCAATTCGATTCATAGTATTCTTTCCTTATAATAAAGAAGTAGGGGAAATAAGCAATGATTACACATTAAAGCGAAACAGGGTAACATCTCCGTCTTTCATGATATATTCTTTCCCTTCACTTCGCACAAGTCCTTTTTCTCTGGCAGCAGCCATACTACCCAGTTCAATCAAAGCATTATAACCGATAATTTCAGCGCGGATAAAACCCCTTTCAATATCGGAGTGGATTTTACCGGCTGCCTGAGGGGCTTTCGTTCCTTTAGTGATGGTCCATGCACGACACTCTTGCTCTCCTGCAGTTAAAAAAGAAATGAGTCCCAGCAAATCGTAACAGGCAGTAACCAAACGATCAAGTCCGCTTTTTTCAATGCCTAATTCTTCTAAGAAAAGCTGCCTGTCTTCTTCTTCCATTTGAGCAATTTCCTCTTCAATTTGAGCACTGATAACCAACACTTCGGCTTTTTGGCTACTGGCTTTTTCCATTAAATCTTTCACACCTGGAATATCCTCTGCTTTTTTATTTACATCACTTTCAGCAATGTTTGCTGCATAAACTACAGGTTTGGTGGTTAACAAAAACCAGGAGCGAATGATTTCTTTTTCTTCCTCACTAGCAGCAAAAGTACGGGCAGGTTGTTCTTGTTCCAGATGAGCTAAAAGATTATCTGCCAGTTCTCCTTCCTGAATGGCTAATGGATCTCCAGATTTTATGGCTTTTTTCGCCTTATCTCGTCTTTTTCCAAGGGTTTCCATATCGGCTAAAATCAATTCCAGCTCAATGGTTTCCATATCTCGAATTGGGTTTACATTTCCATCAACATGAATAATGTTTTCATCTTCAAAACAACGTACTACGTGTACTAAGGCATCAACTTCTCTAATGTGAGAGAGAAATTTATTTCCAAGGCCTTCTCCTTTGCTGGCACCCTTTACCAGCCCTGCAATATCAACAAACTCAATGGTAGTAGGTACCGTGCGTTTTGATTGAAATATTTTTAATAAAACATTAAGACGGGAATCGGGCACCAATACAACACCAGTATTTGGCTCTATGGTGCAAAAAGGATAATTGGCAGCTTGTGCCCCGGCTTTAGTAATGGCATTAAACAAGGTACTTTTACCTACATTTGGTAGTCCAACAACACCTAATTTCATGAATGAGTATCACCTTTCGTTAGCAAATTTACGGCTCATATTATAGCATTGGTACAAGGATAAAAGCAAACTTTCTCCTTAAAAAATAGGGATAAAAGCAAAAAAGCAAAATGCCTATTCCTTTTTTAAGGTATATCTGTTAAAATAGAATCATTCGGTAAGAAATTCGAAAAAATGTGCATACAAAACACCTGTTCTTTCATTAGGTTAGGTACAAGCACATTACAAAAAAATAATAAATAGGGGGAATTTATCATGGCGGAATACCGTACCACAGATATTCGAAACGTTGCCCTTTTAGGGCATGGCAGCGAGGGGAAGACCACTTTAGCTGAGGCAATGCTCTTCGCTGCGGGCATTATAGATCGACAAGGAAAAGTAGAAGATGGTACCACTGTAACCGATTTTGACCCGGAAGAAGTAAAACGGGGTAGTTCTATAAGTGCTGCTGTTGCGCCGGTAGATTGGGCCGGGAAAATATTAAATATTATCGACGTTCCAGGTTATTTTGACTTTATTGGCGAGATGATGGGGCCTTTGAGGGTAGTTGAAACTGCAGCCATCGTAGTAAGTTCTATGGGAGATGTGGCAGTAGGAACTGAAAAAGCATGGAAATATGCAGGAGACCATCGTGTGGGGCGTATGTTTATTGTAAACCAAATGGATAGAGAACATGCCAACTTTTATAAAGTAGTAGAAAATTTACGCGCTCAGTTTGGTAACAGTGTGGTGCCTATGTTGCTACCTATTGGCCAAGGAGATAGCTTTAAAGGGGTAGTAAACGTAATAGAAAACAAAGCTTACGAGCAAGACGGCAAAAAAATTATGGAAGTACCGGTGCCTGAAGATATGAAGGCATTTATTGATGAAGCATTGGAAGAATTAACAGAGGCTGCTGCCAGTGCTGATGATGATTTAATGATGAACTACTTGGAAGAGGGAGATTTAACCCCTGAAGAAGTGCTGCGAGGCTTTAGATTAGGGATGAAAGACGGGTCTATTGTGCCTGTGTTTGCCTGCTCTGCTTTAAACGGAACGGGAGTTGAAAAAGCCTTAGATATGATGACCACATACCTGCCTTCACCTGAGGGAAGTATTAAAAAAGGCATCAATCCAAAAACGGAAGAAGAAGTGGAAAGACCTTGCTGTGACAGCGAACCTTTTTCCGCTTTTATATATAAAACCATTGCCGACCCCTTTGTGGGCAAACTTTCTATGTTTAAAGTTTGTTCCGGTACTTTAACCGCTTCAACTTCTTTATACAATTCCACCCAAGAAAAAAGCGAGAAAGCCGGTGGGGTTCATGTATTGCGGGGTAAAAAGCAAATAACTGCAAAAACTTTGCACTCAGGGGATTTAGGAGCTTTTTCAAAACTACAGTTTACCGCTACAGGGGACACTATTTCAGATCAAAGCAAACCCATTGTGTACCCACAAATCATCTTCCCTGCTCCTTCCATCAGTAAGGCTGTATATGCTGCAAAACAAGGGGAAGAAGACAAGGTGTTTAGCGGCCTAGCCAGACTGCAAGAAGAAGATCCTTCCATTAGCATTGAAAAAAATACGGAAACCACTGAAACCATTTTATCAGGCCAAGGAGAATTACATTTAGATGTGGTTCGCAATAAGTTGGCTAGCAAATTTGGTGCTAAAGCAGTTTTAGAAGATCCTAAAATTGCCTATAGAGAAACCATCCGTAAAACTGTTCAAGCGCAAGGTCGTCATAAAAAACAATCCGGTGGTCACGGTCAGTTCGGAGATGTTTGGATTGAATTTTCTCCTTTAGCAGAAGGGGAAGGAGATTTTGAATTTGTTGATGCAGTAGTAGGCGGTGTTGTACCCAGAAATTTCATTCCTTCTGTAGAAAAAGGATTAAGAGAAAACATCGGCAAAGGGGTTTTAGCAGGCTATCCTATGGTTGGAATTCGGGCAAAATTATACGACGGCTCCTACCATGCTGTGGACTCTTCTGAAATGGCTTTTAAAACAGCGGCCCGTTTAGCCTATAAAAAAGGTTGTACCGAGGCAAGCCCTGTATTGCTAGAACCTGTAATGCATGTAGAAGTATTGGTGCCTGATGAATACATGGGAGATATTATGGGAGACGTAAATAAGCGTCGTGGCCGAATTATTGGCATGAACCAAGTAGATGGACAACAGCAAGTGGTAGCTGAAGTGCCTATGGCAGAAATGTTTAAATATTCTACGGATTTACGCTCAATGACCCAAGCCAGAGGCAGTTTTACCATGGCTTTTGAACGTTATGAAGAAGTGCCAGCAGCTTCTGCACAAAAAATTATTGATAATGCTAAAAGAGAAGAAGAAGAAGAAGATTAAAATAGAAATATTTTACAAAAAAACAACCTTGAATTTTCAAGGTTGTTTTTTTGTAAAAACTATTGACAGCCTAAAAGAGTTTTGGTTTAATATACATTGATTTATTGTTTAATAAATTTAAACTTTGTTGAAGAAAAAGAGAATGGGAGAATGTATGGATATTGGAGATAAAATTAGACGTTTTCGTTTACAACGTAGCCTAACTCAAGAAGAATTGGCAGATCGCTGTGAACTAACCAAAGGCTTTATTTCTCAAATAGAACGAAATTTGTCCTCTCCCTCTATTGCAACGCTGGAAGACATTTTAGCTTCTTTAGGGAGCAATTTATCTGAATTTTTCAGCGAGAAAAAAGAAGAAAAAATTGTGTTTTCCCCTGAAGACATGTTTGAAAAAATAGAGGAAGAAACTTTGTTTGGCAAAATTACTTGGCTTATTCCCGACGCACAAAAAAATGATATGGAGCCTATTTTAATTGAAATAGGTCATCAAGGGAAAAGCCAGGAACTTCCTCCTCACGAAGGGGAAGAGTTTGGTTATGTATTAAGTGGAAACATTATTTTACATATGGGAAATCAGAAATGGAAATTACGTACAGGAGATAGTTTTTCCATTCACCCTACCTCTTCACATTATTTGGAAAACCAAGGGAAAACCAAGGCAAAGATACTCTGGGTATCTAGTCCGCCAATTTTTTAAAGAAAGGTTGTTATGCAAAAAATGAAAAATGATCATTTAATTGAGTTAAAAGAGTTATCAAAACAATATGGTGATAACTTGGTACTGGATCATATTAATTTATATATTCGAAAAAAAGAATTTTTAACTCTTCTAGGCCCCAGTGGTTGTGGTAAAACCACTACCTTACGATTAATTGGTGGTTTTGAATATCCTACTACAGGGCAAGTGTTTTTTGAAGGAAAAAACATTACAGATACTCCTCCTTACAAGCGAAAGGTGAATACCATTTTTCAAAAATATGCCTTATTTCCCCATTTAAATGTGCAAGACAATATTGCTTTTGGCCTTAAAATTGCTAAAGTATCTAAAGAGGTTATTGGGAAAAAAACCGATAGAATGCTGGAGCTGGTTAACCTAAAAGGCTATGGAAAACGTGATGTAGATAGCTTATCCGGTGGGCAACAACAGCGTGTAGCCATTGCTAGAGCCTTAATTAATGAGCCCGAAGTACTGCTTTTAGACGAACCCTTAGGGGCTTTGGATTTAAAACTACGAAAGGGCATGCAGTTGGAACTTAAAAATATGCAGCAACAATTGGGCATTACTTTCCTATATGTTACCCATGATCAGGAAGAAGCTTTAACCATGAGCGATACCATTGTTGTAATGAAAGATGGGAAAATACAGCAAGTTGGAGATCCGAAGCATATTTACGATGAACCTAAAAATGCCTTTGTAGCAGATTTTATTGGAGAGAGTAATATTATGAAGGGGATTATGGTGGAAGACGAGTTGGTTTATTTTTCCGGTTATGAATTCCCCTGTGTAGATACCGGTTTTGGAAAGGATATACCTGTTGACGTGGTAGTGCGCCCTGAAGATGTGATGTTGGTAGGGGATGATGTAGGGCAGGTTGTAGGCACCATTACCAGTGTATTGTTTAAA